>NZ_CAXUNQ010000001.1:0-166277 GCF_964252615.1 uncultured Bradyrhizobium sp. | reverse complement strand
GCTGGGGGCTGCGACATGAAGATCGTCCGTCCGGGCGGCGGATGCCCCCCTGGCGATCATAGTCGATGACCGCCGCGTCGGAAAGCGCGTCCTGATCGCCGCGCCGGCTCGATCTGGAAGATCAGCGCAGCGGCTTTTTCAGAAGCGAGAAGCGGTCGGGATCAAGGCCCATCGATGGCTGCAGCAGCGGCGCTTCGACCATGCGCGCAGCCGGTCGCTCGTTAATGCCGGGTTCGTTTGGCACGTCGCGATGCGAGGTGGCTCCGCGCCAGCGCTCCAACACGGCGCCGACGAAATGCATGTCGTGGCCGGCGCTAGCCGATGGCACGGTCGAAATCGCCGCCTCGCTTCGGGGCAATTGATGCGGAGGGACTTCCTTGAAGCGTAGCCTGGTCGGCAGCGCCACGCCTTCGCCGAACGCAAGAACTTCGCGGGTGCCGAGCGAGGGGATAAACGACAGCAGGTTCGCCGCAGCGTCCGACACGGCCGAGCGCAACAGCGCCTGGTCGCGGTCGTTGGCAAGACGCATCGCAAACAGCGTATTGCACTGGGAAATGATGGTGGCGTCGAGTTCCGCAGGCCGCTGCGTCACGAGCCCAAGATAGACGCCGTATTTGCGGCCTTCCTTGGCAATGCGCGACACCGCCTTGCGGGTCGGACCGAAACCGATGTTGCGGTCGGCGGAAGCGTAGCGATGCGCCTCTTCGCAGACGAACAGCAACGGCGAAACGCCGTCGCTCCACAGGCCGAAATCGAATGCCATCCGGCACAGTACCGAGACCACCGAATCGACAACTTCGGCGGGGAAGCCGGCGAGCTGCATGATGGTCATCGGCCGACCGTTGGCCGGCAGTCGGAACAGATGGCTGATCACTTCCGCCATGGTGTCGCCGCCTACATTGGCGTTGTCGAACATGAACGCATAGCGTGGATCGTTGCGCACCGTCTCGATGCGCGAAATCAGTTTGTGATAGATGATCCGCGACGAGCGATTTTCGAGCTTGCCCATGCGTTCATCGATCAGCGAAATCAGGTCGACCAGACGATAGGGAACGGGCGTATCGGCGGTATACCCGATGCTTTTGGGATCGATCCGCTTCAAGCCCACGCGGTCGGCGTTCTGATATTGGGTGTAGATTCCCTTTGCCATCGGGATGACTTCCGCCAGGATGTCCAGTTCCTCCGGCACGCCGGGGCGGCCGGCGAACAGCACATCGACGATTTCTTCGAAATTGAACAGCCAAAATGGCAGTTTCAGGTTGCGGGGGTTGAGGACAAGGGCCCGGTCGCCGAAGCAACGGCCGTATTCATTGTGGACGTCCAGCAGGAAGATGCGCAGGTTCGGCCGCACCCGCAGAATTTCATTCAGCAGCAGCGAGACGCCGCTCGATTTACCGACGCCGGTGGAGCCGAGTACCGCGAAATGCTTGCTGAGCATTTCCTCGACATCGACATAGGCGATGACGGACTGGTCCTGCTGCAGGGTGCCGACATTAATCTGGTCCGCCCCCGTCGGCGCGTAGACGGTTCGCAGTTCCTGATTGGTGATAAGCTCGACGGCGTCGCCAATGGTCGGGTAGTTTGTGACGCCGCGCTGAAATTTGGGCCGGATCGGGCCGCCAAGAATTTCCCCGAGCAGATCGACGGAAGCGCTGGCGATGTAAATATCCGAGCTAGGCAAATTTTCGCAGGACACTTCCGTGATCATCGCGACGATGGTGGAATTCGAGCAGCGGATGCTGACGAAGCGGCCGACGGTGGCCCGCACTTCGGATGGTGCCATTTGGTTAGATGCCAGCAGACCGACGCGCGCCAGCGATCCGCGGACCGAAATTACGCGCCCGAAAGATGCCGCAGTTGCTGGAATTGACATGTCTGGAATTTCGCGTCGCCGCGCCCTATGTTTTGCCGACTATGCAGGCGGAAATTGGAGAAACTGTTAACCTGCGGCACCGGGAGGGGGTTAATACAGCGACATATTTCGCCTGCCATCGGTTGGCGGGACAATCAGGGCATCACTCGGACCTGACCTGCAATTCGGCATTTAATGTGTTTTGCGGCTACGCAGCAGGTTCGCTTCATCCCTCGTTTACCAACGGGAGAGGATGGGCCCGCCGGTACTTTCCGAGCTGCACGGCGGCCGCGGCACCTGTAATCGACCAGTTCGGATTGGCCGATCGGTATTAGTTTTTGTTTTCAACACGTATTTCTCTTCCGAAACCTGCTGGAAGAGGCTGCGTACCGACAAGCCGGAGTTGCCGCTCCGCTCGCGCCGCGGTCCCGGGCGGACCGCGTTGCAGCCGTCCTGACGACGGTGGTATTGCAACTCGATGTTTGGCACAGCAGTTAAATGCTCCCTGATCACCGGCTGGAGCTTAGGCTCGCCTTCGAATGACCGTCGCAAGCGTCGTGGCATTCACGGTCGCTACGGCACTTGGGCTTCAGCAGGGGTGCTCGAGCGCTCTCACGGCGCTCATTGTGACCCAAACAGGCGCCGGCGGGTCGCTCTGATTGGCCGGCGAGGGCTGCAAGTTTCGATTAGGTGACCGAAGCGATTGCCAACTTCAGGGGAGCGATGGGGAAATGCGAGCCGCCGGTGCGACCGGTCGCGCATGTATTCGGTGTCATCTTCGTTCTGGAACAGCTGCGGATCAATCTCGAAGATCTTGCGAGCCGAACCGCCGAGTCGGCGCGCGCAAATTAATCGGTTTTCCGGCTAGCTCCCTCGCTCTGCTTTCGGATGGCATCCAGCGTCAAGCTTGGCATCAGCGCCTGCGGATCCCACAATGCAGTGCAGGATGGACGGCTTGCCTGAACCAAGCGCGCGCTCGAACGCCGACGCGAAGTCCTTCGTGCGTTCAACGCGCTCGGCGAATCCACCAAAATCTCGTGCCAGCGCGGCGAAGTCCGGATTCTTCAAGCGCGTCGCAGAAACCCGCCGCGGGTGGTGACGTTCCTGATGCATGCGGATGGTGCCATACATGCTGTTGTCGAGCAGCCCGAAGCGCGTTGACCGCGCCTAGGACTAGGGTTGCACCAAAATAAAACACTCCGCGAGCACTGACAGCGCCGGCAACGATGCAAATTCTGTATCGGAGGATATTAATTCTGGTTTGGACCGGGAACGAAGACGCCGTTATGCTTGCTGGAACGGCGGGGCGGAGCGCGCGAGGTCCTTCTCCGACAAACACGCCGTAGTCCGGAGGTGGATTATGGATTTAAGCAGGCGAAACATACTTGGCGCTGCTGGAGCCGCGGTCGCGGCCGGCGTTCTTCCACAAAACGCAGCCGCGCAGTCCTTCGATTTCAAGCCGAACCAGCGCTACCCCGATCCGTCGGTCGAAATCCTCGATCCGAGCTTTGCAAAGTACCGGCTCTACAGCAGCACGGTCGAGCAGCTTGGGACTGGCATGCGGTGGGCGGAGGGGCCGGTATGGTTCGGCGACGGCCGCTACGTTCTGGTCAGCGACATCCCGAACAACCGCATCATGCGCTACGACGAAGCCAGCGGCGCCTGGGGCGTCTTTCGGCATCCATCCAATTTCGCCAACGGCAATGCCCGCGACCGCCAGGGGCGGTTAATAAGCTGCGAACACTTGACCCGTCGCGTGACCCGCACGGAATATGACGGCAAAATCACCGTGCTGGCCGACAGCTTTGACGGCAAGCGTCTCAATTCACCCAACGATATTATCTGCAAGTCGGACGGTTCGATATGGTTTACCGACCCGCCGTTCGGAATCGCCGGCAACTGGGAAGGCGACAAGGCCACACCTGAATTACCTCATGCCGTCTACCGCATCGCGCCGGACGGCAAGCTCGGCCTGGTGACCGCCGAACTCAATGGGCCGAATGGCCTGGCATTCTCGCCGGATGAAAAGAGACTCTTCGTCGTCGAGTCGCGCGCGCAGCCGAACCGAGTCATCTGGGGCTACGATGTCGGTACCGACGGCGCGGCCTTGTCGAACAAGACAAAAGTCGTCGATGCCAACGGGCCCGGTTCGCTCGACGGCTTCAGGATCGACACCGACGGCAACTTTTGGTGTGGCTGGGGCAGCAATGGCTCGCCGTCCGCCAAATCCGACGAACTCGATGGCGTGATGGTCTTCAATCCTCAGGGCAAGACGATCGGTTTCATCCACCTGCCGGAACGCTGCGCCAACTTAACCTTCGGCGGCCCTAAGAAAAATCGTCTGTTCATGGCAAGCTGCCACTCGCTCTATGCGCTTTATGTCGAAGCGCACGGCGCCGTATAAGATCAATAACGTTGGGAACCCTGGCCATGCTGGACGGTCTCTCGGGTAGTGTCATCATCGCGCAAACACCGTTCGATGATCGGGGCTCCGTTGATTTGGCCAGCATCGATACGCTGACCGATTTCTATCTTAAGCATGGCGCAAACGGTTTTGTCGTGCTTGGCGTCAGCGGCGAGGGCGGCAAACTCACGCCGCAGGAAGCGCTCGACGTTTCGTCCCGTTTCATTGCGCGCGCAACCGGCAAGCCCGTTATCGTGGGCGTCAGCAATTCGAGCTCAGCTCAGTTAAAGATGCTCGCGGGCGAAGCAATGGATCGTGGCGCTTCCGGCGTCATGATCGCTCCGCCCTCGGGCATTCGTACCGAAGAGGAACTGTTCGGCTATTTTTCCGCAGTGTTCGAGATGATCGGCGATATACCGGTCGTGCTGCAGGATTTTCCAGGATCGACCGGGGTCTGGATGTCGGTGCCATCCATGTTGCGGCTGATTGAGACTTTCCGCCAGATCAAGGTCGTTAAGGAAGAGGACATTCCGAGTCTCGAAAAAATCAGCAAGCTCCGAGCCGGCCAGGGGCGCCGCGTGACGATTATGACCGGCAACAACGGCCTCTATCTGCCGTATGAGATGGCGCGTGGAATTGACGGTCCGATGGCGGGTTTTTCCCACCCTGAAATGCTTTCTAGCGTTTATCGGCTCCATACCGAGGGGCAGATCGAGGCCGCTCATGACCTTTTCGGCCATTACCTGCCGTTGCTCGATTATGAAGCGCAGGGTTTTTGGGGCGTTGCCGCCCGCAAGGAAGTCATGCGCAGGCGTGGTGCGATCCGGCACGCGACCATGCGGCGGCCCGGACCATCTTTAAGCGGTCAACACCTGGCTGAGATCGACCTCCTTCTTCGCCGGCTCGACCGCGCCTTGACCGCATCCGCATAGTATCCTGCGCCGTATCGGCGTAGCGAAACGCAGGTGGGTTTCATTTCTCGCCATTTGGTTCGTGCGACGGTGTGCTGGTGTTCGTCGGAACATGCGGTCATACGTCAATCCACTTTCTGTATCGACCAATGCCGATTCTGGCTTGGACCTGTAACAATCGCTCCAATAGGTTAGGCTAAACGGCGAGTGCGCTTGCTGGACTAATTTGATCTAGGGAGACGTAAATGACGTCGATTGAACCAAAATTGCGTAAGGCGCTTACAGGTATTTCCGGGATTCTGGTCACGCCCTTTGACGCGCAAGATAAAATTGCTCCCGCTAGGCTCACGCCGATCGTCGACCGCGCGATTAGCGCCGGCGTTCATATTCTGGTCGCCAACGGCAACACCGGGGAATTCTATGGCTTGACCACGGTGGAAGCCGAGAAAATGGTGCATTCGGTCGCGGAGCAGATTGCCGGCCGTGTTCCTCTGCTGGCCGGCGTTGGCCGCGGCATCAATGACGCCTGCAAGCTTGCGCGTGCGTCGAAAACTGCCGGGGCGACCGCATTGATGGTGCATCAACCGCCCGATCCGTTCGTTTCGCCGCGCGGCGTCATAGCCTATGTGCAGCGGATCGCCGAAGCCGGGGATGGCCTTCCGCTCATGCTTTATCTGCGCAACGACGGGATCGGCCTCGATGCGATCGAACAATTATGCAAGGTCCCGGGCGTTGCGGGCGTCAAATGGGCTTCGCCTACGCCGTTGCGCCTTGCCGAAGCGATCCGCCGCGGCGATCCCGACATTGTCTGGGTCGGCGGATTGGCAGAAACTTGGGCGCCGCCGCTGTGTGCTGTCGGTGCACGCGGCTTCACATCGGGACTGATCAACGTCTGGCCGGAGCATTCGGTCGCCATCCATGCCGCGCTTGAGGCGGGCGATTACGTGCGTGCCAGGCAGTTGATCGACGTGATGTCCGGCTTCGAAGAAATTCGCGCCGAGGAACAGAACGGCACGAACGTGACCGCGGTCAAGGCCGCGCTGCAGCTTATGGGAGACGATTGCGGACCGACCCGTCCGCCGTCCGCCTGGCCGTTGACGGAAAAGCAGATGACGGAACTCAAGCGTCTGCTGACGTCCTGGTCCTTGATCTCGCCGCGGGCTAAATCCAAAGCGACCGGTTAAATCCGTCACAACGAGCGTCGGTTAGTCGGAGTCATTTTGACCGCGCGGCTGGTGCGCTCGAACAAGCTGACGCCTAGCTCATGCTCCAGGAGCTGAATCTGACGACTGAGCGGCGGTTGCGTCATATTCATGCGTTGAGCCGCCCGCCCGAAATGCAGATCCTCCGCGACGGCAAGGAAACATCGCAACTGACTGAACTCGAACATTGATGCTACTTCTGCATTGGTTGATGCCGACTCTATCTTAGACCTGCAATGATGCCTCCCGTAAAGTCCAGGCGCAACGGCGACAGCGCCGGCAAGGAGCCGAGAGAGGAAACGCCGCGATGCAATTAACTGGTGACATGCTTATCGGCGGTGCTGCAGTGCGGGGAAAGGGTGGCCAGATGCGCGCGGTCAATCCGTCAAACGGCAGTAATCTTGACCCATCATTTGCGGGCGGCACGTTATTCGACGTCGATCACGCCTGCGAATTGGCCTGGGCAGCGTTCGATGCATTCCGTGAGACCGGCCTGGAGGTGCGCGCGGGGTTTCTTGAGAGTATCGCCGAACAGCTTCTGGCATTGGGCGACTCGTTGATCGAGCGCGCCTGCGCCGAGACCGGACTGCCGAGAGGCCGTATCGAAGGCGAGCGCGGACGGACGGTGGGCCAGCTTCGCCTTTTTGCGGAGGTGGTACGTGACGGCGGGTGGATAGAGGCAAGAATTGACCCTGCCCAACCTTCGCGTACGCCGATGCCTCGCTCGGATTTGCGCCAGCGGCATATCGGTATCGGGTCCCGTCGCCGTGTTCGGCGCCAGCAACTTTCCGCTCGCTTTTTCCGTGGCCGGCGGCGATACGGTTTCGGCGCTCGCGGCAGGTTGTCCCGTGGTGGCAAAAGCGCATCCCGCACACCTCGGCACGTCCGAGTTGGCTGGACGGGCTATTCAGGCCGCTGTTGCGGCCTGCGGATTACCGGCCGGGGTGTTCTCTCTGCTTGTCGATGCGGGATATGAAGTCGGCGGCGCGCTCGTTGCAGATCCGCGCATCAAGGCGGTGGGCTTTACCGGCTCCCGTCGCGCCGGTCTTGCGCTTGTCCATATCGCGGCAAACCGGCCGGAGCCAATTCCGGTCTATGCGGAGATGAGCAGCATCAATCCTGTGTTCTTGTTGCCCGCGGCACTTGCATCGCGCGGCGCCGCGATAGGCAAGGGTTTTGCCGGATCGCTCTCGATGGGAGCAGGGCAATTCTGTACCAACCCGGGATTGGTGTGCGCCGTGGAAGGTCCAGGACTAAACGACTTCCTGAACGCTGCAGCGGCGGCGCTGGGCGTTACGCCGGCCGCGACGATGCTCACGGCCGGCATACATAACGCCTACCGGGAGGGTGTGACAAAGCTTGCCGCCAGCCCATGCTTGACGGAGATCGCCCGTGGCGTTGAACCGCGTAATGGCTCGTTCGAGGGTCAGGCGGTTCTATTCGCGACCGACGCTCGGGGATTCAAGTCCGACCCTGCAGTGCAAGAGGAGGTTTTCGGCTCTTCCTCCGTCATCGTTCGCTGTCCCGATGTTGCAACGATGCGCAGCCTGATCGAAGATATGGAAGGACAGCTCACCGCGACGCTGCACCTCGACGATCCCGCCGACATAGAGGCTGCGCGCACCCTAAGGCCTGTATTGGAGCGCCGGGTTGGACGTGTGCTGGTCAACGGCTGGCCGACGGGCGTCGAAGTTGGCCATGCAATGGTGCACGGCGGACCGTATCCGTCCACCAGCGACAGTCGCACTACTTCGGTCGGCAGTCTTGCCATCCGGCGATTTCTGCGTCCTGTTTGCTACCAGGACTTGCCCGCCGCCTTGCTGCCGGAGGCTTTGCGCGATGATAATCCGCTTGACCTGTGGCGCCGCATCGACGGGGTGCCCGGGTCTACATGATCAATGCTGCATTCGCATTGATCGATACTGAATTCGATTTGGACCGTTAACGATCCAACGCGTATCTCAAGTCCCAGGGCGGCGGCGCGATCGCCCGGGAAAACCGGAGGACGACGCCTATGCCCCAGAACCCGGAACATCGCAAGACAGCGGCCGAACTGCGCAGTGCGCGCTGGTTTGCGCCGGATGATTTAAGGGCGTTCGGGCATCGCTCCCGCGCGATGCAGATGGGCTACGCCCCGGAGGAGTGGGCAGGGCGTCCCGTCATAGCGATATTAAACACCTGGTCCGACGCGCAGCCTTGCCACATGCATTTCAAGACCCGGGTTGACGACGTCAAGCGCGGCATCCTCTTGGCCGGCGGATTTCCGATGGAATTGCCGGCACTGTCGCTGTCGGAATCGTTTTTGAAGCCGACCACAATGCTCTACCGCAACCTGCTGGCGATGGATGCCGAAGAGCTTTTGCGCGGGCATCCGGTGGACGGCGTTGTGTTGATGGGCGGTTGCGACAAGACCACGCCGGCACTGCTCTTGGGCGCCACCAGCATGAATATTCCGGCGATCTATCTTCCCGCCGGGCCGATGCTGCGCGGCAACTGGAAAGGCAAAACGCTGGGTTCAGGTTCCGATGCCTGGAAATACTGGGACGAGCGCCGGGCGGGCAAAATCTCCGACAAAGACTGGGTCGACGTCGAAGCCGGCATCGCCCGCAGCTACGGCACCTGCATGACCATGGGTACGGCGAGCACCATGACTGCGATTGCCGAATCCATCGGCATGACTTTGCCGGGCGCATCGTCGATCCCCGCGGCAGACGCGGGCCATATCCGCATGGCCTCGGAATCCGGACGCCGCATCGTCGCGATGGTATGGGAAGACCTGACGCCGCAGAAAATCCAGACCCGAAAGGCATTCGAGAACGCCATTACCGTGGCAATGGCGATGGGCTGTTCAACCAATGCGATTATCCATCTGATTGCGCAGGCGCGCCGCGCCGGTCAGGACATCGGTCTTGACGACTTCGAAATCGCCAGCCGCAAGGTACCTGTGATCGCCAATGTGCGGCCATCGGGCGACAAATACCTGATGGAAGATTTTTTCTACGCCGGCGGACTGCCGGGCCTGATGACGCGGATCAAGGATCACCTGCATCTCGATTGCGTCACCGTGACCGGCAAGACTCTCGGCGAGAACATCACCGGCGCGGAGGTCTACAATGACGATGTAATCCGAACGATGAAGGACCCGATCTACGCCGAAGGCGCGCTGGCGGTGCTGAAGGGAAATCTTGCGCCGGACGGCTGTGTCATAAAACCCAGCGCATGCGAGCAACGTTTTCTCAAACACAGTGGTCCCGCGCTCGTGTTCGACGATTATCCGTCGATGAAAAAGGCGATCGACGATCCCGACATCGATGTCACCGCCGACCACGTGCTGATTTTGCGCAACGCCGGACCTCAAGGAGGCCCGGGCATGCCGGAATGGGGCATGCTGCCGATCCCGACAAAACTGGTGAAGCAGGGCGTCCGCGACATGGTACGATTGAGCGACGCGCGCATGAGCGGCACCAGTTACGGCGCCTGCATCCTGCACGTCTCCCCCGAATCCTATATCGGCGGACCGCTGGCGCTGGTGCAGAACGGAGACCAGATTACGCTGGACGTCGCGGCGCGCACCATCAATCTCGATGTGCCGGAAGCGGAGCTTGCCCGACGCCGCGCCGAATGGAAGCAGCCCGAAACCCGGTTCGAGCGCGGCTACGGCTGGATGTTCACGCGCCATATTCAGCAGGCAAATGAAGGCTGCGATTTTGATTTTCTGAAAACTAGCTTCGGCGCACCGGTCAAAGAACCTGCGATCTATTGATCAAGAAGGAAGAATTCCATGGCCCTGAACTCGGAAACCCGGGACAAGTTGAAGCGCGTTAGCACGCCGACGCTGGCAACCGCGTTGTACAAGCGGGGTCTGCGCCAGCAATTCATCCAGAACGTTCATCCCTTAAGTCCGTTGCAGGAAAGCATGGTCGGGGAAGCCTTCACGCTTCGCTACATGCCGGCGCGCGAAGATCTCAATCCGTTGGCTGCTTTCCGCGATCGCGGCCATCCGCAACGCAAGGCAGTCGAGGAATGTCCGCCCGGTGCAGTCTTCGTGATTGACAGCCGGAAGGATGCACGTGCGGCATCGGCGGGCGGCATCCTGATCACGCGCTTGATGGTGCGTGGCGTGGCCGGCGTCGTGACCGACGGCGGTTTCCGCGACTCGGCGGAAATTGCCGCTCTCGGTTTCCCGGCGTTTCACAGCCGGCCCAGCGCACCGACAAATCTTACGCTGCATCAGGCGATCGAGATCAACGGCCCGATCGGGTGCGGCGACGCGCCGGTGTTTCCTGGCGATGT
Organism: uncultured Bradyrhizobium sp.; assembly: GCF_964252615.1. Classification (NCBI taxonomy): domain Bacteria; kingdom Pseudomonadati; phylum Pseudomonadota; class Alphaproteobacteria; order Hyphomicrobiales; family Nitrobacteraceae; genus Bradyrhizobium; species uncultured Bradyrhizobium sp. The sequence goes on along the minus strand of NZ_CAXUNQ010000001.1, from coordinate 155,615 downwards.
GGTGGTAGGGGACGCCGATGGTGTCATCATTCTTCCAGCGGGGCTCGCCGACGAGCTCGCCGACGAGACCATCGAGATGACGGCATTCGAGGATTTTGTCACCGAGCAAGTCCGGGGCGGCCGCTCGATCCTGGGTTTATATCCGGCGACCGATGATCAGACGTTGACCGACTTTGCGGCCTGGCGAAAAAAACAAGACCGGTGATGAGCTTCCAACGCGGCAAGTTCACCGGTCGAATGGTCCTGCCAGCGACTGCGCGGTAACGCCCATAGGGGCGAATGGAACGGGAGGATCGTATGACGAAGAACATAAGCGAGGTTGAGCGCCGAACGATCCGCCGGGTCGCGTGGCGGCTGTTGCCGCTCATCGTCATTATCTACCTCGTAGCGTATATCGACCGAACGAACGTAAGTTTTGCCGCGACGGGAGGGATGTCGAATGCCCTGGGACTGGATGCCAAGGACTACGGCTTTGGCGCCGGCATCTTCTTTCTCGGCTACTTCCTGTTCGAGGTTCCGAGCAACCTCTTTCTCGAGGAAATAGGCGCGCGGCGATGGATCGCCCGCATCATGATCACGTGGGGATTGATGGCGGGAGCAATGGCTTTCGCCCAGGGACCGACAAGCTTCGTCATCATGCGCTTTTTTCTTGGGGTGGCGGAGGCGGGATTCTTCCCCGGCGTCATTCTCTACTTCACCTATTGGTTTCCGAAGACGTACCGGAGTCGCGTTCTTTCGACCTTGTATCTTGCCGTTCCAGTCGCGAATGCCGTGACCGCCGCGATCTCAGGCGCGCTTCTTGGCCTTGACGGCGCGTTGGGCATCGCCGGTTGGCAGTGGCTCTATCTCGTCGAGGCGGCGCCGGCGGTTCTGCTCGGGTTTGTCGTACTTCGCTATCTGACCGACCGTCCCGAAATTGCCAACTGGTTGAAGCCCGATGAAAAGACCTGGCTAAGCTCCACGATCGAAGCTGAACGGCAAACGCTCCTGAGCAGGCAAAGCAGGCACATGACGCTGTGGCGCACCTTTACCGATTTGCGCGTGTTGTCGTTGGCCATGATGTATTTCACTATCGTGTCCGCGACATATGGAATCACATTTTTTCTGCCGCAGATCGTCAAGGGGTTGGGAGGAAGCGACGTTCGAACCGGACTTCTGACGGCCGCCCCTTACCTTGTCGGTACAGTCGGATTGCTGGTCTGGAGCTGGTCGTCCGACAAGACCAAGGAGCGCAAGTGGCACTATATCATCGCTTGCCTGCTCGGAGCTGCGGGCCTTGCCACTGCCGGTTACTACGGGAGTACGCTGACTGCTCTTGTCGCCGTGGCTATCGCTACCATCGGCCTCTATGGCTGCAAGGCGCCGTTCTGGACCATGCCGAGCGAATTCTTGACTGGCACCGCCGCGGCGGGCGGCATCGCCATGATCAACTCGGTCGGGAATCTCGGCGGATTCGTCGGCCCGTTCGTGGTCGGGTGGATCAAGGACTCGACCGGCGGCTTTGCCAATGCACTTTATTTTCTGGCAGCATGCGCAGTTATCTCGGGCATCCTTGCGTTTATGACCGCACCGTCGCGCAAAACGGCGGCAGCCGATGTAATGTCAGGAGTGACGCGGGTCAGCACGTGAGCGATTGATCGGCGTACAAATGCGGCGGCGGTGCAAGATGACATGCCGCATATTTCATATCGGATGCGTGCTGTGTCGCGCCCGTCGGTCGCGTTAGCGCTGGCATCAGGAATACCACGCCAGTTTAACGCGGCCGCTGCCTGCGCAGTCAATCGGCTGGACAGAAGCGACCTCTTAGTGCGACGACTTGTCATTTGGTAAAGAGAGACCGGGGAGAGGAAAGATGCCCAAAGGGTCAGATTTGCTGGTAGCCGCTCTCGAAAATGAAGGCGTCGACCGCATTTTCGGAGTGCCCGGCGAGGAGAATCTGGATGTGGTCGAGAGTTTGCGAAGCTCGTCGATCAAATTGATCCTGACCCGTCACGAGCAGGGCGCGGCCTTCATGGCGGCGACCTACGGCCGCCTGACCGGCAAGCCCGGCGTGTGCATTACAACGCTGGGCCCGGGGGCGCTCAACCTGACGACCGGAGCGGCCTATGCGTTGCTAGGTGCCATGCCCGTAATCATGCTCACCGGGCAAAAGGGCATCATGAGCAGCCGCCAGGCAAAATTCCAGATCGTCGATGTTGTGAGTGCATTCAAACCGCTCACCAAGCTCTCCCTTCAGATCGTCAGTACCAGCAGCATTCCAACCCTGGTGCGCGACGCATTCCGGATCGCCATGGAAGAGCGGCCGGGTCCCGTTCTGCTTGAATTGCCTGAGGATGTCGCCGGGGAGGAGGCCGAATCGATAGCGATGGTGCCGCAACATCCGATTGAGATCCCGGTGGCTCATCGAGCCTCACTGGATCGTGCCGCCGAAATGATCCTTAAGGCAAAGAGGCCGTTGATCATGCTGGGCGCTGCGGCTTCCCGTCCGCGAAGCACGGCGGGAATCGGAGGGTTTGTCAGGCGTACCCAGATTCCGTTTTTCACGACCCAGATGGGGAAAGGAACGGTGCCCGGCGGAAGCAAGCTCTATATGGGAACTGCCGCGCTGAGCGAGCGCGACTACGTTCACGAAGCGGTCGATCGTGCCGATCTGATCATTGCCATCGGCCACGACACGATCGAGAAACCGCCGTTCATCATGGGCCCGAAAGGCCCGCAAGTGATCCATGTCAGCTACACGCCTGCCAATGTGGAGAGAGTTTACTTTCCGCAGTGTGAAGTCGTGGGCGATGTCGGGCCCAGCCTTGAACTGCTTGCCGACCGCGTCGAGGGCCGGCTGCACAATGCCGGCGCTTTGTTGAGTCTCCGCGAAAACATTTTGAGCCGCATCGCCGACCGCGCCACCGAAGAACGCTGGCCACCCACCCCCCAACGCATCGTGCACGATGTAAGAAAGGTCATCCCGGAGGACGGCATCGTCGCTCTGGACAACGGTATGTACAAGATCTGGTTCGCACGAAACTATCGAACCTACGTGGCGAACACGCTGCTGCTTGATAACGCATTGGCGACCATGGGTGCCGGGCTGCCGTCCGCGATGATGGCCGCGATGCTCAACCCCGAACGCCGGGTGCTCGCCGTCTGCGGCGACGGCGGCTTCATGATGAATTCGCAGGAAATGGAAACCGCGGTTCGCCTGAAATTGAATCTCGTCGTGCTGATCCTTGAAGACTCCGCTTACGGGATGATCCGGTGGAAGCAGGCAGTGGATCATTTCCCGGATTTCGGCCTGACATTTGGAAATCCGGACTTCGTTAAATATGCCGAGAGTTATGGTGCGAAAGGCTCACGGGTCGAACGTACCGATGACCTGCTCCCGACGCTCAAGCGCGCGTTCAAGGGCGGCGGGGTTCACCTCGTCGTCGTTCCCATCGATTACAGCGAAAACATGCGTGTTCTGATCGACGAGCTTCGCGAAAAACTGAAACAGGTCGATGACCCGGTGGTGTGAATAACCGCCGTGCCGGACGGCGATTCCTACCCGATCACAGGAGAGTGCGATGACTGATAAAATCAGCGAGCAAACCGAAAAGATGCGCGAAATGGCGCAGACCACGCTTGATAAGGCGAAAGACGCGGTTTCGAAATACATGACTGAATCGCAAAAGATCCGCGATAAAGCCGACTCCGGCGTTCGGGCGACGTATTCCAGCGTCAAGGAAATGAACGAAAAAGCGGCGGCGTACGCGGAAGCAAACATAGCCGCGGGTTTCGAACTTGCACAACGGCTGTTGCATGCGAAAGATCCGCAGGAAATAGGCGCCGTCTATCAAAACCACCTGAAAGAACAGATGGAAAAGATGGCGGAGCAGTTTCGGGAACTCGGGAGTCTGATCAGCAAGCCGCCGCCGGTCGATCTGAACAAGTAATACCGCACGCGATAGTCCGTGCCATCCGCGTCGACTGCACCAGGACGGCGGTTGAAGCCGGTCGACGTGGTGACCGACGATTTTGCAGCCGCGTTTGTGTTTGTTACGGCATCAGATCAGGAGACAAAGATGAAAGCTTTTACATTCCAGGCGCCGCCGAACATTCTGTTCGAGGCCGGGGCGTCGCGGAAATTGGCGGAACTGGTGGCGGGTTATGGAGTCACGCGGGTTTTGCTGGTTACCGATAAGGGCGTACGCAACGCGGGATTGACCGGGAATGCCGAGAAGGACTTCGTCGACGGTGGCTGTGAGTTGACGGTGTTTGAGGATGTCGAAGCCGATCCGCCGTCTCATGTGATCGAGCGGGCCGTTGCGCTTTGTCGCGACAAGAATATCGGGCTTGTTGCCTCGATCGGCGGCGGCAGCGCGCTGGACACCGCGAAGCTCGTGGCTTATCTCGCCAGATCCCCTGATCGGCTCGACGATATCTATGGTGTGGGCCTCGCCAAGGGAGAACGGCTGCCGCTGCTTCTGGTGCCGACCACGGCGGGCACCGGTTCGGAGGTAACTCCGATCGCCATCGTCACGACGCCGACAACCGAAAAGAAGGGGGTTGTTTCGCCGCGGCTGTTGCCGGATTGGGCGATTCTCGATCCGGAATTGACCTTGGGCTTGCCAGCCCACGTCACGGCGGCCACCGGCATCGATGCCATGGTGCATGCGATCGAAGCCTATACGAGCCGGCACAAGAAAAATCCGATGTCGGATCAACTGGCGCGGCAGGCGCTCGCTTTGTTATCGGCAAATGTGAGAACGGTCTGCACGGACGGGTCAAACCTGGAAGCGCGTTCGCAGATGTTGCTGGGCTCCATGCTGGCAGGCATGGCCTTTGCCAATTCGCCGGTAGCTGCGGTTCATGCGCTGGCGTATCCGATCGGCGCGATCTTCCATGTGCCCCACGGCCTGTCGAACGCGCTGGTCCTGACCCAGGTACTGCGCTTCAATCTGCCGGAAGCCGAATCGCTTTATGCTGAACTGGCGCCGATCCTCGATCCCAAGACGGAAGGCATGTCGGTCGGCCAAAAGGCGCGGCTTTTCGTCGATGCCATCGCGGCGATCTGCAGGGATTGCAAGGTGCCGGCGTCGCTTGCGGATGTCGGCATAGGCTCCGGTGACCTGAAAAAACTTGCCGAGGACGCAATGAAACAGACCCGGTTACTCGTCAACAATCCACGAGAAGTCACCTTCGACGACGCGCTGGCGATTTACACGGAAGCATTTGGAAACAGGGCGGCAGCCTGATGAAACCACCCAGGCGTTCGCGGCGAGGAACGAGATGAGCGACACGTCCGAACCAGAGGCGGCTCCTTCGCCGGACGAGGCGGTGGTGAAGCTTGGCGCCCAACCGGGCGCGCGGTGAAAGACCGGCCATGACAGAGGAGACTCAAGCAACGCGTTTTTTCAACGACATGGCCGCCGCTGCCGAGAAGATGGTCAAGGCGGCCCAACTGCTCGGGCAGACCAGGGATAAGGACGTCGCCATCGGCACGACGCCGAAGCACCTCGTCATGCGTCGCGACAAGGTAGAACTGTTCCGTTACGAGCCGCCGGCCGAGGCAATGGCTACCACGCCGGCGTTGCTCGCCTGTGGCCTGATCGGATGCTACACCATGGCCGACCTTCTGCCGGATCGTTCGCTGGTGCGCAGCTTGCGGTCGAAAGGGCTCGATCTGTGGCTGATCGACCGGGGCCACCCGGGCCTAACCGAACGCTGGCTAACGATCGATGATTCCTCGCGTGCGCTCGGCGCGAAGATCGGTAGCAATGACTACACTGAAATCCCGTTTCCGGGCGGGCATGTCGGGCTGTTCGTGTCGAGCAAGTCGCAGGGCGAACTCAGCAAAAGCATCGCCGACTGGTTGATCGCCCGCGATGCGGCATCTGCGGGTGAGGCCTGATGCGCAACAAGATCGTCGACGCCGCCGAGGCGGTCGCCATCATCCGGTCCGGCGACACCGTTGCCTCGTCCGGCTTCGTGGGTGTTGGAACACCGGACGAGATCATCAAGGCGCTGGAACGTCGCTTCATCCAGACCGGAGAACCCCGAGATCTCGCGCTGCTGTTCGCGGCGGCGCCTGGCGACGGCGGTGATCGCGGCCTCAATCGGCTGGCGCATCCCGGTCTGATCAGGCGGTTGATCGGCGGACATTTCGGCCTGGTGCCGAAGTTGGCCCGGATGGCTGTCGACAACGACGTCGAAGCGTACAACTTGCCGCTCGGCTGCGTCTCCCATCTGTTTCGTGAAATCGCCGGACGCAAGGCCGGCTTGCTGTCGAAAGTGGGGTTGGGGACGTTCGTCGATCCGGCCAACGGTGGCGGAAAACTGAACCAGCGCACCACCGAGGAACTGGTGCGCCTGATGGAAATAGATGGCGAACCATGGCTGTTCTACAAGGCCTTTCCAATCAACGTCGCGATTATTCGCGGTACGACCGCCGATCACAACGGCAATATTTCGATGGAAAAGGAAGCATTAACGCTCGACAATTTGGCGCTGGCCACCGCAGCCAAGAACTGTAAAGGGTTTGTCATCGCCCAGGTCGAGCGCATTGCGGCGTCCGGTTCGCTCAATCCGCGGCACGTGAGGATTCCGAGTGTGTTGATCGACTGCGTCGTGGTGGCGCGGCCGGAAAATCACGTCCAGACCTATGCCACGGGCTACAACGGAGCATTTTCCGGCGAATTGCGGGTGCCCGTAGATCGCAATGTTCCGCTGCCGCTGGACAACCGGAAAATCATCGCGCGCCGATGCGCTCTGGAACTGCCGATGGGCGGCGTCGTCAATCTCGGCATCGGCATGCCCGAAGGTGTCGCTTCGGTTGCCGCAGAAGAAAAGCTGTTCGACTTTGTCACACTGACTGCCGAGCCGGGTATCATTGGCGGAATTCCGCAAGGAGGTCTGGATTTCGGTGCCGCGATCAATGCGGAGTCGATCATCGATCAGAATCAGATGTTCGATTTTTATGACGGTGGCGGCCTGGACCTTGCATGCCTCGGCATGGCGCAGGTCAACGCCAGCGGCGATGTCAATGTGAGCCTGTTCAACGGCCGCCTGGCCGGCGCCGGCGGATTTATCAACATCTCGCAGAATGCACGGGAGTTGATCTTCGCAGGAACGTTCACCACCGGAGGCCTCAAGACCGCCGTCGTTGACGGCGAACTGAGAATACTCAGCGAAGGAAAATCGCCGAAATTCATCGAGAAAGTCGATCAGATCACCTTCTCGGGACGGCTCGCTGCGAGCAATGGACAGCCGGTGCTCTACGTGACCGAACGATGCGTATTCCAGTTGACGCCGGCGGGCCTCGAACTGATTGAAGTGGCGCCCGGCATCGATGTCGAGCGCGACATTCTCGCGTTGATGGGATTCCGGCCCGTCATCCGTTCACCGAAAGCCATGGATGCTGCGCTGTTCCGCGAGGCCCTGATGCAACTCGACGACCGGCTTCTCAACCGGCCTTTGTCCGAGCGGCTGGTGTTTGACGAGAAACGCAACACGCTGTTTCTGGGCCTCGACGGCTACCGGGTGCACACGTCGGACGACGTCGAAGCGATACGGCACGGTGTCCTTGAAATTTTTGCCCGTGTCGGACATCGCTTCTCCGCGATCATCAACTATGATTCATCTGATATCGCTCCCGACATGGCCAACGACTGGTTTTCCATGGCAGCGGAGGTCGAGAACGCATGTTACGATCATGTCTCGCGCTACACCACCAGCGCATTCATGCGCCTCAAGCTGGGAGATGCGCTGGCGCGCCGCAATGTCGCGCCGCATATTTTTGAGACATCCGCCGACGCCCACCAGTTTGTGGTCAAATAGGCGGATGGAGTCACTTCCTCTCGAACTGCGGCGGCCGTCGATGGATTCGAAAATTTCCGCGGATGGTCATGCCAGACGACATCTGGTTCCAGATCGAACCGGATCCGTTCGAGGACTGACCCGGCGAAGTTTTCACCGCATTGCGTTTACCGATTGGGGCTGCCCGTCTTCCGGCCGGCCCGTGCTGTGCGTTCACGGCCTGACCCGCAATGGACGCGACTTCGATCACCTCGCGGCTGCACTGGCAGACGAGGGCCGTCGTGTCGTTTGCCCCGATCTTCCCGGACGCGGGCAAAGCGAACGCCTGCAGGACAGCAGCGATTACGTGCTTCCCCAGTATTGCAGCGACATGACTGTTTTAATGGCGGCGTTGGGCAAAGAAGAATTCGACTGGGTTGGGACCTCGCTGGGCGGCTTGGTCGGGATGGTCCTTGCGGCGCTCCCGGAAATCCGGGCCGGCGGATCGTCATCAACGACATCGGGCCATATCTGCCCTGGGCCGGTTTACTTCGTCTGGGCGCCAACCTCAGTGAAGCCCCGAAGAGTTTCGATACGATCGAGGCGGCGGAACTCTACTACCGGCGGGTACTGGCTCCGTTCGGGAAATTGCAGGATGAGCATTGGCGTCATCTGACCGTCCATGGTGTGGAATGGAAGCCGGAGCGGCAGCGCTTCGAGTCGTTGTGCGATCCAGGGGTCGCCCATGCGTTCCGCAATCCCTGGCACTACAGCGTCGACCTCTGGAAATATTGGGACGCTATCGATGTACCCGTTTTGGTCATCCGCGGGCAGCAATCCGATCTGCTTCGCGAGTCTGTGCTTGCCGACATGCTGCGCAGGAACCGCAATGCGACGGCGTATACGGTGCAGGATTGCGGCCACGCGCCAGCCCTGATCGCGCAGGATCAGATCGACGTTGTCGCGCGTTTTCTGAGTGACGACAGTTCCGGCCTGCAATAACGCCTTGCGCCGGTTTCTTTTCGCAGCGACGGCCGGCTTTGTTGCTCCATTTGGCCGATTAAAGTTCGGTCCCTTCGCCCTGCAGATAACCTTTGACCTTCGGATCCGGCATCAGGATCGAAGCGACGAAGGCGATGGCGCACATGACAGTGACGTACCAGTAAAAGTTCGTCTCCGCGCCGCCGTTCTTGAACCAGAGCGCAACATACTCGGCCGAGCCGCCGAAGATTGCGTTCGCAATCGCATAGGCGAGACCGACGCTCATCGCCCGCACTTCCGGTGGAAACATTTCCGCCTTCACCAGTCCGCTGATGGAAGTGTAAAACGAAACGATAGCGAGCGCCGTGACGATCAAGCCGTAAGCTGCAACCGGACTCTTGACGTCTGCGATTGCATACATCAGCGGCACCGTGCACAAGGTCGCAAGGCCCCCGAATAACAGCATTGACGTTTTGCGACCGAAGCGGTCGGAGAACATCCCGAACAACGGCTGTAGGATCATGTAGGTAAACAGCACGGCTGTCATCACCACGTTTGCAGTGCGATCATTCATATGCGCCGTATTGACCAGATACTTCTGCATGTAAGTCGTGAAGGTATAGAAAATCAGCGACCCGCCGGCGGTATAACCGAGAACGATCAGGAATGCCCTGGTGTGATGCTTGAAAATCTCGCGGAGAGAACCTGCTTCCTTGCGGGAGCGGCTTTCTGCTGAAGAGGTTTCGGTGAGCGACGCTCTCAAGAACAGCGCCACGATCGCGAAAGCAGCGCCGAGAAAAAACGGAATACGCCAGCCCCAGGCGCGCAATTCGCCGTCGGAAAGCGATTGCTGGACAATAAGGACCACCAGCGATGCAAGCAGCTGGCCGCCGATCAGCGTCACGTATTGGAACGATGCGTAGAAGCCCCGCTTGCCCGGCAACGCGACCTCGCTCATATAGGTCGCGCTGGTGCCGTACTCGCCGCCGACCGACAGGCCTTGCAGCATTCGCGCCAGCAGCAGCAGCACCGGCGCAGCCGTCCCTATGGTCGCGTAAGTCGGCAGCACGGCGATGGCGAGCGAACCCGCGCACATCATCAGCACGGAAATCATCATCGAGTTCTTGCGGCCGTACTTGTCGGCAATAAAGCCGAAGATGTAACCGCCGATCGGCCGCATCAGGAAGCCGATTGCGAACACGGCCGCGGTCTGCAGGAGCTGTGTGGTCTGGTTTCCGTTCGGAAAAAACGACGGCGCGAAATAAAGCGCGGTAAAGGCGTAAGCATAAAAATCGTACCACTCGACGAGATTGCCGGACGAACTTCCGAAAATGGCCCAAATCCTGCGGTTGCGATCGGCATGATCAATGGCCGGTGCGGCAATGGTTGTCATGCGGCAATCCCTCCCTGAAAACTACTTCTGCTGTACCAGAAAAGGTTAGCGCAAAATATTCGACGGCGGCAATGGCCCGAAACCGAAGCATCGGAGGTGAAATATCTGAGATCAGGTTTTCTGCCGCTGGGACTCCGGGACGCCTCGTCGAGGCGCCCTGTAATGGAACTGGACAACGGCGCCGTCGGCGATGGCTTACGTTTTTGGATGGCAGCATCCCGTTGGCAACTCTAGGAATAATCGCGCAAGCAATTATATGTTGCAGCGCACCACATGGCAGGAAGCGTTCAAGGTCGAACACTCTGACAACGAGAGGATCGACTGTGAACATCACACCTATCGTTCGCAAGCCGCGAACGAAGCTCAGGTTCAACCGGCTTGGCATATTTATACGCTTGGCGCGGGCTTGCTGGGAACGCCGTCAGCGGCTTTATCTTTCAACCATTACCGATCCGAAAACGGGGCGCATTGATCCAGACGTGGAGCACCAGCTCGCGTTAATGATGCTGCGCTAGCAATTTCGACTTTCGATCTCGGTTGGAACAGCCGCACTTTGCGGCCGTTCCGCGATGTGCAGTTGGGACGTTCGGCTGCGGGCGCGTTAAACAACAAGTACGTACCGCGGCAGCAACTCAGTCCGAGGCTCGGTTGACACAAGCAATATCTACGCTGTATCCACTTTAGGAAAACGAATTCCATCGCTCGGGAAATCCGTTTCTGAACGACAAGAAACAAGACGGGGCGGAACGCGATGAATTGCGGCAGTGAGACTTGAGCGAATTCGCGCGCCCATCGGCGCTGGCGCCCTTTCGGATACGAAATTACCGTTTTCAATGGCCCGCTGATCTTCTTACCTCGTGGGCCTTCGAGATGGAGACCCTCATTTTGGGCTGGTACGTGCTGGTCGAGACCGGCTCGGTGCTGCTGCTTACGTTGTTCGCGGCGCTGACCTATGTTGGTACGCTGGTTGCGCCGATGTTTGGTGTGGCGGGAGACCGCATCGGTCACCGCAATCTGCTCGCCGCCATGCGCGCGATTTACGTGGCGCTTGCCGCAACACTGATGATCCTCGCCTTTACCGGCGGTTTGAGCCCGGTTTACGTATTCGTCGTGGCGGCGATGGGCCTGGTTCGGCCGTCGGACCTCGGCGTCCACGGCGCGCTCGTCGCCACCATCATGCCGCAGGATCAGTTGATCGGCGCGATCAGCATCTCCCGGACCACGATGGATACTGCCCGCATCGTGGGTGCGCTTAGCGGCGCAGGACTGTTTGCGGCGCTCGGAATGGGGCCGGCCTATGCCGCGATCGTCGGTCTCTACCTCGCCAGCACATTGCTCACGCTTGGTGTCATCGCGCCATCGAAACGGCACCGCGCCGATGCGGCCGGTTTATTTTATTGCTCTTGCTGGTGATCGTGCTGCACTGGCGAGCGGATTTATGGCACCTGCACGCCCCGGCGAATGTGAGGTAACATCTTTAGGAGAGGACGGCCATGTCAAGGACAGCTTTGGTGGTTTCGGCACACCCTGGGGACTTCGTCTGGCGCGCCGGCGGCGCAATCGCGCTGCACGCCAAAAAAGGTTATCGGGTCAAGATCGTATGCCTGGCCTTTGGCGAACGCGGGGAATCCCAGTTTGCCTGGAAGCAGTCGGGCATGACCCTGGAGAAGGTTAAGGCCGGCCGCCGGGACGAGGCGGAGCGTGCCGCCGCGGCGCTCGGGGCCGAAATCGAGTTCTTCGATGCGGGCGACTATCCGCTGCGGCTCGCTGATTCGCACATGGATCGGCTGATCGATATTTACCGCGACCTCAATCCGGGCTTTGTTCTCACCCATTCGCTCGAAGATCCGTACAATGTCGATCATCCGGCGGCTGCCGCCTATGCTCAGGAGGCGCGTATCGTTGCGCAAGCGATGGGCCATAAGCCCCAGGCGGATTACAATTACAGCGCGCCGCCCGTGTTTCTGTTCGAGCCGCACCAGCCGGAGATGTGCAATTTCAAGCCGCAAGTCATCCTCAACATCGACGACGTCTGGGATTTGAAGCGCAAGACCTTCGAAATTCTTGCTGCGCAAAAGCACCTGTGGGCTTATTACGAGCGGGTGGCGCTTCAGCGCGGCATGCAGGGCGGGCGCAATTCCGGCAGGGCCATGACCTACGGCGAGGCGTATCAGCGGCTGTTTCCGCTTGTCGTGGAGGAACTGGCATGAAGACCGTCGTTGTCCGCAATATCCCCCGGGCCGATGCCGATGTCGTCAAGCGGCTCGGCGCGCTCGGTGCATCAACGGTGCACGAAGCCTATGGGCGTAGCGGATTGATGAGACCGTATTTGCGGCCAGCGTGGGCCGGCGGCGAAGCCGCGGGGACCGCAGTCACCGTGCTGGCGCAGCCCGGCGACAACTGGATGATTCATGTCGCGGTCGAACAGTGCCGGCCGGGCGATATCCTGGTGGTCGGATGCACGTCCGACAATACCGACGGCATGTTCGGCGACTTGCTCGCAACCTCGCTGAAGGCGCGCGGGGTCATGGGCCTTGTCATCGACGCCGGCTGCCGCGATGTGAAGTCGCTGCGCGAGATGGGTTTTCCGGTATGGTCGAAAGCGATTTCAGCCAAGGGAACGGTCAAGGCGGCGCTCGGCGCTGTCAACGTCCCGGTGGTGTGCGCCGGGGTCAACGTCGTGCCCGGCGATGCCGTGATCGCCGATGACGATGGCGTAGTGGTGGTCGGAAGAAAAGACGCCGCCGAGGTCGCCGCGAAAGGCGAAAAGCGCCGGGCTGACGAAGAAGGCAAGCGCGGGCAGCTTGCGGCCGGGGTGCTCGGGCTTGACATGTACAATATGCGCGCGGCGCTGGCGAAGGCCGGCCTCGTCTATGTCGATAAGCCGGACTCCGATTGAGGTGGCGATGCGGCTCCGCACATTGCTAGGCGACCATCCGTGCACCGCTGCGCTGAAGGATGGATCAATCAAGTCGAATCGGGTGACGTTCGATTTTGCGGAGGTTTCGCCGACTCACAAGGGCTTCAAGCCGATGGTCCGCGAACAGGCCTTCGATGTGTCGGAGATGGCCATCGTCACCTATCTGATGGCAAGGAGTTTCGGCAAGCCGATGGTGCTGTTGCCGATCGCGGTGATGGCGCGGTTTCAGCACGCTTATGCGCTCACCCATGCGAAATCTCCAGCGCTGACCCCCGCCGAACTTAACAACAAGCGCGTCGGCATCCGGTCCTTCACGACCACGACCGGAGCGTGGCTGCGCGGCATTCTCGCCGACGATTATGGCGTCGACCTGAATTCGATCGATTGGGTCACGTTCGAGGATGCGCATGTCGCCGAATTTCATGACGCCACCGCGCGTGCGCCACAGCACAAGCAGATCATCCAGATGCTGCTTGACGGCGAACTCGATGCGGTGCTCGGCGAGAAATCGGAACGACCAGGCCTGCAGCCATTGTTCGCCGATGCCGCCGCGGACGAGAAATCGTGGTTTGCGAAACATGGCGTAATGCCGATCAACCATATGGTGGTGGTGAGCGAAACCTTGTCCGCCGCGCATCCCGACGTGGTGCGGGAGGTTTTCAGTCTGTTGCGGCAGAGCGCGGTTGCCGCGCAGACCGCGGCTCCGCAATTCAGTGCCGCGGAAATGCGGCGTTCGCTGGCAATGATTGTTCGTTATACGGCGCAGCAGGGGCTCATTCCCCGCGAATTCGCGGTGGACGAGTTGTTCGACGATCTGACGCGGACATTCTGCTGACGCGGAAGGAGAACGTCGATGAAACCGGAGCCGATCTTCGATCTCGCCCATCTCGGCCATATGGAAATGCTGACGCCGAAGCCGGATGAAAGCCTGAAATTCTTCGTCGACGTCATGGGCATGACGGTCAGCGGCCGCGCAGGCGAATCGGTCTACTTACGCGGCTGGGATGACTACGAGCGCTATTCGCTCAAACTGACCGCGTCGAACACGTCGGGCATGAAGCACATGGCGCTGCGGGCGCGCAGCCCGCAGGCGCTGGAACGCCGCGTCGCGGCGCTGAAGGGGTCGGAGTTTGAGATCGGCTGGACCGACGGCGACATCGGCCACGGTCCCGCGTTCCGCTGCCGCGATCCGGACGGCCACATCATCGAGCTGTACTACGAGACCGAATGGTACGAGGCGCCGCCCGAGCTCAAGCCCGCCCTGAAAAATCAGGCGCAGCGCTTTCCCGCGCGCGGCATCAATGTTCGCCGCCTCGATCATCTCAACTGCCTGGCGGTGGACATCAAGGCCAACCGCATCTTCTTCGAGACCTATCTCGGCTGCCGCCTCACCGAGCAAATCGTGCTTGACGACGGCACCGAAGCCGCGATGTGGATGACGATGTCGAACAAGAGCTACGACTTCGCCTATTCACGCGATCACTTCAAGACGCCGGGCCGTTTTCATCACGTCACCTACGCCCTCGATAGCCGCGAAGACATCCTGCGCGCCGCCGACATCTTCCTGGAAAACGGCGTCTATATTGAAACCGGTCCGCACAAGCACGCGATCCAGCAGACCTTCTTCCTCTATGTGTATGAACCCGGCGGCAATCGCGTCGAAGTCGCCAACGCCGGGGCGCGGCTTATCCTGGCGCCGGACTGGAAGCCGATCGTCTGGACCGAAGAGGAGCGCAGGAAGGGGCAGGCGTGGGGGCTGAAAACAATCGAGTCGTTTCATACCCACGGCACGCCGCCGGTGAAGGCCGTCGCCCCATTGAAGTAAGGCGCCCGATATTTCATGCTTTCGATGTCGATAAATCAAGCTGTGGCGCGCACGGCGAAACGTTTTGTTTCCAATCCCGCGGATAGCGCATCATCCAAGCGATTTAAGGCTTCGCCCAATAACGACGGTGAAATTATTAGGGGCGGCAAGAATTTTAGGACCTCTCCCTCCCCACCGCTCGTTTCAATAATGACGCCACGACAAAACGCCTCGAAAACTACCTTGTCGGCGATGTCGCCGCTCGGCAACACCAGACCCTTCAATAAATTTTTTCCCCGCACTGCCGCTGGGCCCAACGATAGCCTCAAGGCAGTATCCTTGAGCCACGCATCGAGCAGCTTTGAGCTAGCCAACATTGCCGTACCGAGCGAATCGTCTCGCCAATGATTCAGTATCGCGCTCCGGCCAGTCACGAATGCAAGGTTGTTGCCGCGAAAGGTGCCGTTGTGCTCGCCCGGTCGCCAAACGTCGATGTCAGGCTTCAGGAGTACGAGAGAGAAGGGAAGGCCATATCCGCTTAGGGCCTTGGAAAGGCAAACGATGTCAGGCTTGACGCCGCTCTCCTCAAAGGAAAAGAACGTTCCGGCTCGCCCGCAACCGGCTTGAATGTCATCAACGATCAAAAGGCTATCGTGTCGCTTTGCCAGGCCGGCAAGGCGGCGTAGCCAGTTCGGCGACGCCGTATGAATGCCGCCTTCGCCCTGGATTGTCTCGACCAGAAATGCGGCCGGAGCATCGTACCCACTGCTTGGATCGTCGAGCAAACGAGAAATCAGGTCGATCGTGTCGATAGACGGTCCGTGATAAGCTTCGTAGGGAAAGCGTTGAACACCGGTCAGGGCAATGCCGGCACCGCCGCGTTTGAATGCCGATCCGGTCGCGGCCAGCGCTCCAAGCGACATGCCATGGAAGCCGTCGGTAAATGCTGCAACGGTACTCCGCCCTGTAACTTTCCTTGCCAACTTCAGCGCCGCTTCAACGGCATTGGTGCCCGTCGGGCCCGGAAACATGAAACGATAGCCGAGACCTCGCGGCGAAAGGATGTGGGTCTGGAATGCCTGGATGAATTCAGCTTTCGCTTCGCTGTACATATCAAGCGAATGGGTTATCCCATCCTTGTTGATGTAGGCCAGCAGGTCGCATTTGATTGCTTCCGGGTTGTGGCCATAATTCATCGTTCCGGCGCCGGCGAAAAGATCAATAAATCTCTTTCCGCTTACATCCCAGAGCTCGGATCCGCGGGCCTTTCTAAAGACAGTTGGAAAGCTGCGGCAGTATACTCTCACATTCGATTCAAGGGATTCGAAGGGTTCAATCATGGTGATCCGCCCGCCAATAGTGCGGATCACTCTGTAGCAACGAATGGAAAATAGCCCAAAATATATCTACTTTTATAAAATCGGACATTTGCTCTTTTGATTTATGAATCGCGCCAGCATGTTCATTGTGGAGCGGTCGATGGCGCAAGTTCTGGCGGATGAGTATGACCTGGTTGGAATTGGCTTCGGTCCGGCCAACATCGGCCTCGCAGTCGCGCTCGAGGAGATGGGCTGGTCTGGCTCGGCACTGTTTCTAGAACGTCAAACTGCGCCTGACTGGCAAGCGGAGATGATTTTAGATGGCACGGATGTGCAGCATAATCCCTTGAGAGATTTCGTTACGCCGAGAAATCCGCGCAGCTACTACACGTTTCTTAACTTCCTGAAGGAAAACGGCCGGCTGTTCGAATATCTCAATCTCGACAATTCCTATGCGCTACGCAAGGATTACGCGCAGTATATCCGCTGGACCGCCAGGCATTTCGATCGTTGGACGGCCTACGGTCGCAACCTCGTATCTGCGCGGCTTGAGGAAATAGTCGACGCTGAAGAGAACCATATACCGCGAGTGGTGCTGAAGACGTCTTGCGGCAATACCATCCTTGCGAAAGCCGTCTCGTTGGCACCGGGACGATCGGCGCTGGTTCCTAACGTCTTCAGGCAATATCTGGGAGATCGCGTCGAACATTTCACGCGGTATACTACGGCGCTCTCGCGCTGGAAGGCCGAAGGAAACCTCAGGTCAGTGGCGGTGGTGGGTGCCAGTCAAAGCGCGATCGAAATCGTTCTCGATCTTCATAGCCGAATGCCGGATCTCATCATTCATAATATCCAGCGCAATTTCGGATACAAGCTCAAGGACACAAGTCCATTCACCGAGGAGATATATTTCCCAGACTTCATCGAAACATTCTACAATGCCAGCCCGGAACGCCAGAAGCACCTCACGACCGATCTGTGGCGAAGCAATTATGGCGCGGCGGATGCCGACGTCATTCATCAGCTTTACAACAGGATATACGAACAGCGAATTGATGGACGAGAGCGAATTCAACTTCACCTCAATCGAAGCGTCTTAGACGTATCCTCCCATTCCGCAAACGTCGAGCTGCTGATGGAAGAGCGAGATGGGAACGCTTTGCAGCGGTTGACCGTCGACGCCGTCGTTCTTGCGACGGGCTTCAAGAATTTCGGCGCCGAAGTCGATCAGGAACCGTGGCATCCGTTGCTCGACGACATTGCCCCGCATGCAAAAAAGCGAGCCGATGGATCGCTGTTCATCACGCGCGACTACAGGCTGCAAGCCGCAAACTCCGACCGCGAACTGCCGGCGATCTTTGTAAATGGACTATGCGAATCCTCCCACGGGTTCGGCGACGCCGGCTCATTCAGCCTGCTTGCGCTTCGCTCGGAAATGATCGCGGCAAGCGCAAAGAATGCGGTCAAGGTAGCCACACGGGACGCGCTGGTCGCCGCCTGAATTTGAGCAAAGGAAAATCGATGGTCACGCGAGAAGCGGTCAATCTGAATCTGGATGAGCAAAACCTCGTACGGCGGGGTGATATGGCCAGTTTCACCGACGAATACAATTGCAAACTTAGAAGACTTTACCCGTGGCCCGGGGTGGTCGAAACAAAACGTCCCATGACCGAGTTCGGGGCAATCTGGGCCATTGTCGAGCCGGGAAAGACGGTGGATTCTCATAGTCACGACGAGGAAGAGACATTCATCGTGATCGGCGGCTGCGCCACCTTGAAGTTGGACGGTCAGACGACGACCTTGCAACCGGGAGACGTCGCCTACATTCCGCGGTTCGCGCGGCACGAGCTGCAAAACCGTTCGGCGACAGAGCCATTTGTATTCGTGAACATCTACTGGGATCTGCGGAGCGCCTAAATACCAACAGGAAGGGCTGAGGCATGTCACAAGAGGCGTATATCATAACACTTCCGCCGCCAACTGCGAACGGCGGTTTGCATGTGGGACATTTGAGCGGCCCCTTTCTGGCTGCAGATGCGTTTTGCAAGCATTATCGGCTGGCGGGGCATCGCTGCGACGTAACAAGCTACAGTGATATAAACCAGTCTTACGTGCGAGTGACCGCCGAGCGCCAGAAACGGGACCCACGCGAACTCGCCCGCCACTGGACTCAGGACATTCGCGACACGCTGGAAGCTTATGGCTCGGACGTCGATGATTTTTATTACCCGGACGAGGCCAGCGAATCGTTCGTTCGCAAGACCTTTTTGGATCTGTGCCGCGATGGGAAGATCAGAAAAAAGGAAATACCTGTCTTCTACTCCCTGGAACGGGGTGAATATCTGGACGAGGCGGGAGTATCGGGATATTGCCCGCTTTGCCTGGCAGCTTGCAAATGGGGCATTTGCGAAGCTTGTGCCTATATCAATGACGCAACCACCCTTGTGTCTCCTCGGGACACCATCACTGGATCCGACGCGCTCGAGCTTCGAAGAGTTGAAGTTCTCGTCTTTGAAATGGAGATGTTTCGTCCAGCGCTGATGGATTTCTACGCAGCTAATGCATCGTTTCGTCCGCGATATATCGAGCTGGTGAGATCGGCGCTCTCCCGGCCGCTACCGGACTTTCCAATAAGCGTGCCCGGATCATGGGGAATTCCGCTTAATCATCCGGAACTTCCCGGCCAGGTCATTAACGCTTGGGCGGAAGTGATGGCTCATCTTGTCTGGTGCTATCGCAGAGCCAGCAACGGCGGAGTTCGCGGCCGGATCGTCAACTTCTTTGGATTTGACAATTCGTATTTCTACGGGATCGTCCACGCGGCGCTGCTGATAGCGAGCGGTCAGCAGGAGTGGTTGCCGCACGCGACGATCAACAACGAATTCTATAATCTTGAAAACAAGAAGTTCTCGACGAGCAACAATTACGTCATTTGGGCGAAAGATCTTGCCCTCCGCCACTCCACGGACGCTGTCCGTTTTTATGCCGCGTTCAACAACCCCGGCTTCGAGAAAGCGAATTTCTCCGAAAACGATATGGTGTCGGTGCTGCGAACGGAGTTGATCGAGCCGTGGCACGCGATTGTCGACGGAATAGCGAAAGAAATTGGCGATGCGCAGGTAACCGCCGGTTCTGCGACTCCCGATACGGTCTCGATCGGCGCCGCCATCCTGTCTAAGATCGGTTTGAGTTACACGCTGGAACATTTTCACTTGAGGCAGGCGGCAGAAGATATTCTTCACCTGCTTTCGTTTCTGCGGGAAAGGCTATCTAAACGGCGATTGCCGCCTGCGGATGCTCTCTTTCTCGTCAAATGCTTCTCGCAAGCGGCCTATCCGATCATCCCATTTGCCAGCAGGGAGCTCTACCAGCTCGTTTCCGGGCGGAAACTCGAATTGTTCGACCTAAATCCGACCGTGATCATCCGGCCGCTTCCTCGTTCAATTTTCGAACGACGTAGCTTGATTGCCGCAGACGCTGCGTGAGGGCAGATGGCGCAACTCGGATTCATGACGTTTTCCATTTTAAGGGCACCATACGGCGACGCTCTGGTTCAGGAGTTCGATGATCGAACTCCGGACGTATTTCGCGAAGCCGAACATGCGCCGGGATTCATCGCGCGCGCTAAGGCCGTCGATGGCGATGAATGGAAAACCAATCACCAACGCGACTGGGGCATCTGGGGGCCGTTCGCGGTGCCGCGATTCTATCTCGGCGGGATAGCCCAGGGGCATTCGACCCAGGCCCAAACCCTGTCGATCTGGGCCGATCTGGCCAGCGTATGGCATTTCGCTTACCGCGGTCAGCTACATCGATCGGCCCTGCAGGATCGATCGCAGTGGTTTAAACAACAGAACTGGCCCATCTATTGCGCGTGGTGGATTGCGGACCATCACCAGCCGACATGGGGGGAGGCTTGCACGCGCCTGGAGCACCTGCATGACCACGGCGCTACGCCGTATTCGTTTACTCTACGAAGGATTTTTGCGCCGGACGGAACCGCTGTGGGGATGGAAGCTTTGCGGTTCAGCTCGATCAAGAATCAATAACGGCATGGACGCGGTCTCGAAGTATTCCTGGGTTACCGAATGTCCGCACCTGCGGGGCACCACAGACGACCCGTGCCTGGCAATATGTGAAAGTGAGGGAGAAAATGCCGTCGATCTGATGGCGGCCGTACGGCTTGGGCTCGAAGATGAAGGCCGAAGGGTCCGGGCTAGATTCGGAGACGACCGGCGCGATCCTACGACCGCGCGAATCCTTGCTGAAACGCTCGCAGGGGAGGGAGTTCAATACGTGATTGGCCACTTTGGGTCGGTTGTAGCCCGGACGGCAAGCGTGGTTTACGCGCAGCATGGGATACTATACTTGGCGCCCGGCTCCTCCTCCCCGGACTTGTGCGGACCCCACGCTTCAACCACTTTGCAATTCTTCGGCACCGACCTGGAGCAAGCGGATTGTCTGGCGTCCGTCGCAGGAGCGTTGGATGTCCCTACCGTCGTGTTCGCTGAACGCAACAACTATGGAGCGATACTTGCGAGAACGCTTGTGGAACGCCTGGCGCCGAGGCTGACACAGCTCCAGGTAATTTATGGCTATCGGCACGGCGCCGCCATGCGACAGGGTATGACCAGGCCCGGCAGAGTGATAATTCTAGGATCGAGGGAGTTCGCGCAAAGAATCGTCATGCTCAACTTTGTCAAGGAGAGCGAGGCGGATTTGCTTTTATCGGACGATAGTTTCACTCCGTCCCTTCTCGCCAGTGGCATCCCGTTGGCGCGATCCCGCGTGGCTTTCATGGAGCGCAACGGAGAGATACTTATAGATCGCCCCGCGAGCCACGTGCGCGGTCGAGCCAGCAAACTTTACGGCAGACCGCCCGGACCGTATTTCGAAACGGCCTACATCGCCGTAAGAGCACTGAGCCAGGCTTGGTCCGAGGTCGGCCCGGCAGATGTCCGGCGTGTGCAAGAGAGGATCATGCGTCAAACATGGCCGTCACCCTTCGGAATGTTGAGCTTGTCGGCTTCATGTCGATTGGTTGGACATCGGTGGAACATGATTCCGGTCAGTAGTCTTATCGTGGCGCCACAGGGGCAGGTGGCATGAGCAGGACGTTGACCGTGGCAATCGTAGGCGGGGGAATTGCCGGTCTGTGTACAGCTTGGGCTTTTACCAAACTTGGGCACAGCGTTACGCTATTTGAACAGGCATCTTCCATTCCCAATGAACTGTCGGCGTCGGGAGACCAGCACAGGATACTTCGGCATGCATATGGGGAACGCGATGGCTATGCGCGCATGATGCCGGAAGCGGATGCCGCTTGGGCAGAACTTTGGAAAGATATTGGAGCCGAACATTTTGTTCCGACCGGAATCCTTATACTTTCTCAGCGGACAGGGGATGGCGGCGACATTCTCCGCCTAGGGCTTGACCGCATGGGTCAAAAATACCGCACGCTCGAGCCCGAGGTCGCCTCCGGTCTTTATCCGTTCTTATCGAAGGGCCTGTTTCGATATGCCCTCATGTTCGGCGGCGGCGTACTCATGTGCCGAGAGATCGCACGAGATATGGTGAGTTGGCTGGTTCGCAACGGTGCACGGGTCGTAACGAACACTCGGGTGCGGGGCATTGCAACGGACAAAGGGGAACTGGATATCTTAGGTTTGGGGACGTACGCGTATGATCGGGTCGTGGTCGCGGCCGGAGCCTGGACCTCGCGTCTGCTGCCGCACCTCTCTTCGATCCTTTTGAACTATCGGAACGTGGTTCTCTATCTTGAGCCCCCGCGCCGTCTGAACGCGGCGTGGGCTTCGGCTCCCGTGATAGCTGAAACCGGCGGATGGCTCGAGGGATACATTCTCCCGCCTGTGCGTGGAACCAAGCTGAAGGTTGGGATCGGATCGTATCGTGCGCCAAGTGCCGGTCCTGACGACTGCTTCTCGACCTCTTGGGAGGAAGGAGAGCGACTGATGTCGATGATTTCGCCGGCGCTGCACGGTGCTGCCGAGTATAGAATTATCGGAACCAGGACCTGCTCTTACGTTTTTACCAAAGACGGCCACTTTTACGCCGGGCGCTTTGGAAAGGTAACCGTTATTTCAGCCTGCTCCGGTCACGGATACAAATTTGGTGCCGTCGCTGGTCTACGTCTGGCCCAGTGCGTTGAGAACGATAACCACGATGGCTTTAACAGATGGTTGCGCACGGAAGCTTGACGGACGTATCGACATTCGGTCGACGGATCCTACCGAGAATTGCCGGCTTCCTGGGATCGCCTCTTGGCATGCTCGCGGGATCTTGAAGGGCTTTCAAACCTGATGATCAAGGTCCGTATGCGAGCCTTCGCGCATCTAAACGGCCGTTCGCGTACGAGGTGAATCCGGTTCGATTACAGGACCAGCGAGTGAATCGAACCGGAATCCGATAACAGGCGCTTATTGATTTTGAGATCGCCATAGCGACCCGGAAAAGGCCCTGCTATGGGTCGCGATGTGCCACTAAAATCTTGAAAGATTGCTGACCATCAAGATCTCCTTGACCGCATCCGGCACCAGGCGTTGAAATTTCGCGAAATGCTTCTGAACGGAAACGATTGCTTTTCCGACATGCCCGCTTTCCAGTGCAGCAATTAGTCGTGCCGTGTCGTCTGCTATGCGCGATGGCCCAGCTAGTTCGACGCTCACGACTCGAATAAGACGCGTCCGGTCGTTGAAATGCTGGATGGCTTCGACGTATTGTCGATTGTTGCCTAGACACGCTATGCTACGATAAAGCATCTCAAGAGCCTGCCCTTGGGATCGCGCAGCCTGCCGCTGATCAACGGGCATGCGGGTCTCCTGGTCCTGGACCGGTTGTCTCGTCGTTACAGAAGAAAACGCGCGAAGGTTAGCTTGAATGCTTGTTTTGAGAACGAGCGATGTAAAATCGTACAGCTCGATACTCTCATTCGGATCTATGCGCCGAACGTAGAATCCGCGGTTGCGCGTCGATCCGATCAGTTCTTCGACTTCCAGGCGCATCAGTGCTTCCCTTACAGGCGTGAGGCCGATACGCATTTGTGTTGCAAGCCCGTGAACGTAAAGATGCCGGCCTGGGCTTAGTTGCCCAGTCGTAATCATGGCTTTTAGCTTTTCGTATGCGACGTCGACCTTTTTTGTGTCGGGTGGCGTAGTCTTTTGCATGTGTTGCTCCGTTTCGCGAGGAGATCGCAATCCAAATGCAGCACAACTAACGTTTCTTTTGTATCAACGATTGTCCAGCACCAAAATAAAGCGAAATATCAAATTGTCCGTCCTTTAACTGCGATTGGCAGAATTGCGGCACCCATCGTTTTCCTGCGACAAGATGCCCGCGTTTTCACTGTCGGCGCGATGGCGAGCAGTCATTGGTGTCACGACAAATGTTGTTGCCGAGAGCGCTTGAAGCGAGATTTGGCCATTGCATTGACAGCGCGAAATCAGGACCTGTCCTTTTTGCATGCGGCGGCAAATAAGCTCGTTTATAAAATTGTATATATACAAAGTGCGATGTACGTTTTCTTCGATGCTTGTCGTTAGCTTCATCGGTTAAGAAGCCGCCAAATGCACTATCCCGCACGAGGCTAGACGAGGATATGGCACACCTGCCTCGATGATCGACTGCATAAAACATGATGCATGTCTGGCGCGAGACGTAACGGAATAGGCGTATGCGAAGGACGTACGACGTCGTTATTGTGGGAGCGGGCGTTGCCGGTGCAACCGCTGGTCTTTTATTTGCCCAGCGCGGACTTTCGACGCTCGTCGTGGACAAGAAACAAAACGGTTCGCATCATAAAGCGCTGTGCACGCATTTCGTTCAGCCGGCCGCTCGGCCGGTACTCAGGAAGCTGGCCATTGAACGCGATATCGAGCGAGCCGGCGGCGTGCCAACCAAGGCGGCGTTCTGGACATCAAGCGGCTGGATCTGGCCCGACGGCGACTATGCGATTGCGGGAAGCGATGGTTCGTTGCTTGCCTACAACATTGAAAGGCGCATTCTTGACCCGCTGCTGACGCGGCGCCTGGAGAGGGCAGCCGGCGTTACAGTTGAACTAGCGCAAACGGTGCGTTCGCCGAACCGGCTGCAGGACGGTTCCTGGATGCTCGTCCTGGAAAATGCGACAGGCGGCATTCGTGAGATCGGCGGCCGTTTCTTGGTGGCCGCCGATGGGCGAACATCTCCGGTGGCGGCGGCCCTCGGGAACGAACTCATCATGAAGAAGGAAAACCAACGCACTTGCCTGTTCGGCTATTTTGAAAATGTGAAGGCCCCCGTGGAAAACAGATCGCTTTTCCTGTTGGGAGCGCAGGAGATGGCCTTCCTTTATCCGTTAGGACGGGACCGTGCGCTGCTGGCGGCCTATGTTCCCAAAACTTCGCGGATTGTCGGCGACGAAGAGTCCAAGACGAACGCGTTAAAATCGATCTTCGCCCAATTCCCGGATTTGCCCGACCTCTCAAGCGCCCGGCTTGCATCGAGATTGTATGGGTACAGCGACTATCCAAATCTGGCGCGAAAGCCCGTCCATAACGGCGTCGCGTACATCGGCGATGCGGCCTTATCGCTGGATCCGATGAGCGGCGTCGGCTGTGCGTTTGCAATGCTGATGGCCGATATGCTGGTTGAATCCGTGGCCCCGACGATAGCGACCCAGCCCGATCGTCTGGACGCGGCATTACTGGAATACGTCGCACGCTTCAACAAGTTTTTTCCCGCGCACGCGTCTGGAATCGCCGCAGATTCGATCATCGTGAAATCAGCGGCTACTACCGATTCGGTCTACAGACGAATTACGAGAAATACGTATCTTCAACGTTTGTTTATTGCGCTTACCGGCCGCATCATTCAGCCCGAGGAGTTTCAGAAAGCATATCTCTCAATCGGCCTTGCGCAGAATCGTAGATCGGCCTGAAGGCAGCATGTCATGTCGGAAATCCTTTACCCTGAACCGGCTGTGCCCAACGTGTTCGGCGGAGCCGCTCGAAGTCAGCCCGATCGCGACGTATTCCGGTATGAGCCGCGGCGCCTGATCGCGGATCCCGTCGTTGCCGTGAACGGCTGGACGATAAAACCCTATCGCATTTCAGCGCCGGTGGGGGCCGCACGGCGCCAAGCCGACGCCTGCGAGTTTCCATTACTTTTGGGTCAAGCGCTGCGGCCTTCAGTGGATACCAATTTTCACGGTCTCGGTTTTGCCGTTCTGCATGCGGGCCGCGACGGAGTATATCTGCTGATCGGCAGATGGTACGCCGGACACAATTTGGCAAGCGATACTTATGAGATCGTGACCGAGGGAGATCCGGGCGCAGAGACGCACAAGTTCGCCAGACTGTCGCTGCACGCATGCATCTGGGAGATGGCGGTATATGGATTCGAGCGCGATGCGTGGGTCGCCACTATGATGCTGTCCGGTCAGAAACTAAATGGCGCTGCGGCGTACCTATCGTGCCGGACGGAGGGATTCGTATGATCCGTCGCGTGCAACCGGCTGATATTGAGCAGTTGGTCGAACTATGCCGTTTGCACGCGGCGTACGAAGCGGCCGAATATGCCGAGAATCATCAGGCAGAACGCCTGAAGACTGCTCTGTTCGGAAATGAGCCAGAATTGTTTGGCTGGGTTGCAGAAGGTTCCTCAGGCTTGCTTGATGGATACATGACGGCTGTTGTGGAATTCGCGACCTGGCCTGCGAAGCGTTTTATTTATATGGACTGTCTATATCTGCGGCCTGATGCGCGCGGAAGAGGTCTCGGGCGGGCCTTTATCGATGCCTTGATCAGTTTTGCGTCGAAGCGATGTATTTCGCGTTTGGAATGGCAGACACCGCCTTCCAATGAGTTGGGGATCGGATTTTATCGCCGGCTTGGCGCCGTTGACACCAGCAAGCGCCGATTTCGTCTGGATTCGGTTGATGCTCGGGAGCCCAACTGATGGCCGAAGTTCGACCCTCAAAGACTTCGTTCACCGCTACCACGTGCAGCCTCCTCGATGATCTGGCGCACGAGATTACCGAGCGTGATCGAGGTTATCTCTCCGCGTTTTCGATCTCCTTGCCTGCCGAGAAAGATATTGCCGGGCATATCCGGAGCGCGGGACACGACCCCAGCCGGCTGATGCCGATCATTCTTGACGGGAGAGATTATCTTCAGGAACGTCTGGCGTTGACCGTGGGAGCTGGAGATCCGGTGGGGTGGACTCTTGCAGAGGGCCTCATCGATATAGCGCTATCTTCGGCAGGCCTGCTCGAGCTGGTACCTGAACCTCGAGATGAACGCTTACTCGAAGTGATCATATCCGCCGACTACGATATGGTTTCGCTTCCCTCGGGCCAGCGGGCGATAGCCGCTCGCCGGCCAGGACGGCCCCTCGTGGTTGTCAGCGCGCTCGGCGTACCGCTCTCGACCTGGCGATCGTTGATCTCGGATCGAGACGGGCCGTTCCGTCCTATTTTCATCGAAACGCGATGCGGTGATTTCTATTCGGGCGGAATGCGGTCCGATGTGCCGTTGGAAACCCATGCCGAAGATGTCATTGCCGGAGTTGATCTGCTCGATATCCCATCGTTTGACCTTCTGGGATGGTGCAACGGCGGACGGATCGCTATCGAAATTGCGCGCCGCATCCCCGAGCGGATCAGAACAGTTACCCTTCTCGCGACGACAATGCGGGGAGGGCAGGGCGTCGAAGCAAGAAGTTGTCCATACGAAGACAATCTTGAAAAAGCGTTCAGGCGAATCCGGGAGAAACCCGCATCCGCCGGTCTGATGTCGAAGATGCTGAATCAACTGTTTGAAACTGTGGATTGGACTGCCATCAACGAGCCGGAAGCGCGGGCGAGCACCTTTCTTTCGCGCGCCCGTGCATCACTGTCTGCCGACCTCGGCCGGCCAATGGCAACCGGCGAGTTCCTGGCCAACTATGCGGCGCGGACCGCGGCCGATGAAAGGTTCGACCTTCGCAGCGCGGTTAAGTCGGTCTCATGTCCGATTTTGGTCGTCGTCGGAGATCGTGATGCGATCGTAGCGAACCCGCACACCATTGCTGCAACGCGCCCCGCATCCCAGGTAAAGACGGCGGCCATCCGCGGTTGCGGCCATTACGTGCCTGACCTCCAATACCGGTACTTGCGTCTGCTGCTGAGCCGCTTTTATCAGGAGCCGGCCTCTTTCGCGGTTCCGCGTGCGGCGCGATTTGGATCGGCGGACTTCCTCGATCCGCCCGAATGGCGGTGGAGCGTCGGATCGCTCGGGCGCAACGGAGTGCGCTATCCTCTCTCACAGATCTTTTCGCATGCCGCGGCCGCCTATCCCGGAAGGACGGCTGTTTGTGACGGCGAAACCGCATTCACGTTTTCTGAACTTGAGGACGGAGCAATTCGCTTTGCTCATCGATTGCTTTGCTCGGGCGTAGATGGCCGCGGCCATGTCGTCGTCCTGTCGGAAAAGCGTGCCGTGATGCCTTTGATAGCGGCGGCGATCTGGAAGGTAAACGCAACTTACGTTCCAGTAGACTCTGAAGCGCCCTCAATGCGTCTGGCGGCAATTCTGGACCAGTTGAAACCCGCGGCCATCGTCGGAAGCCAAAAAACCCTCGATCGGTTGTTCGGAAAAGGCGAGGAAACGGTTGCTGTTTGCTTGAGCTTTGAAGATGCGATCGATGATGCATTCGATCGCGCACCGATCATCGATCGAAGGCTGCCCCAGCCGGATGCAGATGAGAACCGTCCAGCTTACGTCATTTTCACCTCGGGATCGACCGGAAAGCCGAAGGGAGTAATGATCTCGCACCGCAGTCTTCTCGATTATTTTCATAATCATAATACTGTCCTGCAGTTTTCGGCGCGGTCGAGGGTGCTCTCCTTTTCACCATTTCACTTTGACGTTTCTATCGAAGATACCATTCTGCCGCTTTCCCTCGGAGCCTTTGTATTTCAGTTTAAAGGGCTGACGATCGGCGCACTCATGCGGCGTGTTCTGCAGCGCGAGCGCATCACGCACGTAATCGCCGTTTCCAGTATTCTCGCATTGCTGACCGAGACAGGTGTGCAGATTCACCCGGAGGCATACCCGGACCTGACGATGGTGATGACCGGCGCGGAGGTGTGCGACCCAAGGCTGATAGACTTATGGGTCGAGAAAATGCCGGGTGTACGGATAATTAACGCGTACGGACCGACTGAAACGACCATCGTCACCCATACCTACACGATTGAAACGCCTGAACCTGCCAGGATGACGCCATATCCGATCGGCGCCGCGCTGCCGGGCGTATCCATGCTGATCGTGGACGGCCAGACCGGGAACCAGGTTCAAGGTAACCATCCCGGTGAACTTCTGATTGGGGGATCGCAGGTCATGATCGGCTATCTCGGCGCCGAAGCGGAAACCGAGCGGGCTTGTCCGACCATTGACGGAACGCGCTATTACAGAACGGGAGATATCTGCCGGTTCGACGAGAAAGGGCGCGTGGAATTCATCGAGCGACGAGACGACATGGTGAAAATAAACGGGCGGCGCATCCATCTTGGAGAGATCCGTCATTTGACGTTGTCCATTCCGGGAGTCGACCAGGCGGCCGTAGGAACGGTTCAGGTCAACAATCGGCCGGCAATCGGCCTCGTCGTGGTGCTGAAAAACCTTGATCTCTCTCTCGCCCAACTGAGAGCGAAACTTTCACGATTTTTACCGACGTACATGATGCCGGCCGTTATCGGATCGAGAACGGCGTCGATGATCAATGCAAGCGGGAAGACCGACGAGCGTCGGCTTTTAGCGATGCTGTCGCGATCGATCGAAGCCAATGGCCTGGTTGACGGGCCTATGGACACTTCCGATACCGAGACGGAAAGTGAGAGGGTATGAAATGGAAGCATTGTCTTTTGATAGACTCGTCGAGATAGTGAGAAACTCGGTGACACGCTTGCCGGAGAACATGCGGCTGCAGGGCTCCGACGGCCTGGCCGATCTTGGGATCGACTCCATTACCACGCTCGATATCATCATGACCGCTGCCGAGGACGCGGCGCTCAATCTCGATCGAATCGAGGAGTATTCATCGCCGCCTGCGACCCTCGGAGAATTGCATCAGATGCTGATCTCGCTGGCGGAAGATCGGGCTTCGGCGTGATCAAGCCCGTCACCAGCACCGATCAGGATCTTGCGCCGGCTTTCCGGGGGATTTCGGCAATTCGGCGGCTGTCACCCGATCATTCATTTGAGGAGGCTTATCTCAATGCCGCGCAGGCGCGCACGAGGGTAAAGCGGTTTATCGAGAAATTCAGTCCGCAATGTGAAGACGGCGTCGAGGTGGTCGAGCGGTCCGCTGTAGGTCCTGTTCGTATCGTGGATGTTATTCCGACCGATCTGCCACGTGGATGCCCCCGACGCGCGGTATATGTGCATGGCGGAGGGCTGGTCTTTCACGACGTGGAAATATTTACCCCGGCCCTGATGCGTATTGCGCGCCTTTGCAACTGCATTGTAACGGCATTGGACTATCCAAAAGTGCCTGAAGTCGACCCTGTCGCCGCGGTCCAGACGGTGAACGAAGCGCTTCGTGTTGTTGTTGGATCGGCAGCAAACCAGAACGCCGGTTTCCCCGCGCTGGTAGGGGATTCGATTGGCGGCCTGATGGTGTTGGCAGCGGCCCGATGCGTGCCGGATCTTGCGGGGGCGCCGCTGTTTCTGATCTATCCGGTTCTGGATTTATCCCAGGGGCGAACGTTTCGCAGCCGAGTAATCCATAGGGAGAGCTGCTTCCTGGCGGAGGACTACATGCGCGGATTTCGCGCTATCGCCCAACGGGGGTTCGGCACGGAGGTCGATCCGCTATCGTTCGCCGCCGAGGATTTTGAAAAGTTGGGGCCCATACATATCGTCTCGGCCCGGTGCGATGTCCTGGCGGACGAAGCGGTAGCCTTCGTTGACCGGGGACGGCTCGCTGGAAAGACGATCGGTTTTACAAGCTTGCCTGGAATGCCGCACGATTTCCTCCTGTTTTCCGGCCGTGTTCCCGACGCTGCCGAGGGGCTCACGATCGTGGCAAATACTCTTTCTGGATTCTTGGACGGGATCGGAGCCCTACGATGTTAGTTCTGCAGGAAGCCGTGATGGAGAACGGGGCATCGCATAAGTTCCATGGCGGGAATAGCAAGCCCGCAGTCTCTCAGGTTTGGCAGCAGGTTCTTGAACTCGATCGTGCAATCGATGATTTGGAGAACTTTTTTGAGATTGGAGGCGACTCTGTCGCGGCAGTCCTCGTGATGCTTTCGTTGGAAGAAGAAACCGGACGCAGAGTACCGGTAAAAGTCTTCTTCAAGAATCCGAGGCTTTCGGATTTCGCGACCGCGTTCGATGCTTATGACGCCGATCAGGACGAAGATTCGGATGGCGAGGCGATCGATATCGGAGCCGATGACCGCCCCGCGAATAACGAAACGATCCCATTATCGTTTCAGCAGCGGCAGCTCTGGTTTCTTGACCAGCTTTACGGCGCTAATTCCAGCTACAATATTCCTATTGTATATCGAATCGACGGTGCCGTAGATGATGAACGCGTTCGCCTTGCCATCGACGGACTGGTTTTTCGTCACGAGGTGCTCCGCACCGTGTATGCGGCGGAAAATGGCGCACCCTATCAGGTCGTGCAGCCGCATTCGCCATTCATCCTGCAAACATCCGACCTTTCCGGTCATCCGATCGAGGAACAGGATCGCATCTGGCCACAGATAGTGGCCGACGATGTGTCGGCGCCTTTCGACCTTCGGCACGGGCCCCTCTTTCGAGCAAGATTGATCAGGATTTCGGCAACCAGGAATATTCTGGTTCTATGTACGCATCACATCGCCTTCGACGGAATGTCCGCTAATGTCTTAATCCAGGATCTTGCCCGGTTGTATGACTCGTCCGTTCACTGCGATCTTCGTCCAGTCGCGCAGTACGCGGACTACGCGGTGGCGATAAACAGGGAAATGCAAGGGGCGACAAAGCAGAAACTACTCGATTACTGGCTTGCGGTTTTGCGCGATATCCCGTCTCGAAACGATGTGCCGACCGACCGTCCCAGGCGCCAGGAGCAACGCGGTCCTGCCGAGGCCGTCGTGCGCTCATTTGCAGGAGGGCGGTTCGCCTGGCTTCAGACGCTTGCAAGATCCCACGATACCACGCTTTTCGTAGTGCTGTACGCTGCGCTGTCGCTGCTGCTTTCCCGATATACGCGACAGCGTGACGTGATAATCGGAACGCCGATGGTGAATCGAGGGCGGCCCGAACTGCTCAACATGATCGGGTTCTTTGTAAACAGCTTGGTTCTGCGCAATCACGCCGACGGCTCGCTCAAAGTGAAGGACTTCATCGCTGCAACAGCAAAATGTGTTCAGGGCGCGTTCGAACGTCAACAATTGCCTTTTGACCTTCTAGTGGAGGCGCTGCGACCGGATCGTAGTTTTGGACAGAATCCGCTTTTCGATGTGATGTTCATAATGCAACCCGGTTCGCGCGGAGGCAAAACCCTAGGTGATGCCAAACTCACCGAGCTGTCGGTCGGAAATCCCGCCGCCAAATTTGATCTTACCCTGAACTCCGTGCTTGGCGACGCTTCGCTCAGACTTGAATGGGAATTCGACACCAATCTTTATAACCGGTCCACCGTCGAGATCATCGCCGACCAATTCGAGCAGGTTTTGGAGGGATTCGGCCGCTCGATGGAGATCGCGTTGGACGACATCTGCGTGATGAGTAAACGAGAGGCCGCAAGTATTGCCGAATGGAATGATACGGCCAAGGCGTTGCGATACCCATCGATCGTCGGTGCCTTCGATGCGGTGGCGGCCCGCCGCGGTGGCGCTATCGCGATCCATTGCGACGGCGAGGATATCACCTATGCCCAGCTGCGAGAAAGATCCATCGCGCTCGGGCAACGGTTGGTTGATGCCGGCGTTCGCAGAAACGAGCCCGTCGGAATCTTTATGCCACGCGGTCCCGACGTTATTGTGGCCATGCTGGCGATTTTGAGAGGCGGAGCCGTCTACCTTCCGATCGACCCGGTCTATCCGATGTCGCGGGTAGCTTTGATCATCGACGATGCCGGGCTTCGCTTCGTCATGACAGGATTGAACGCCGATGCGAACGAATTTCCTTCGTCCGTCGAATGCATCAAGGTCGGCGCAGGGACGGTGCCTGCTACGGTCGTATCCGTACCGACCGGTCCACGCGATCCGTGTTATCTCATGTATACGTCAGGATCGACCGGTAAACCGAAAGGCGTGTTCGTTCCGCAGGAAGGCATTCTCCGGTTGGTACTCGATCCGGGATTTGTTGAACTCGGCCAGCATACGGTCATGCTGCATGCCACGTCGATCGGCTTTGACCTTTCTGCGTTTGAAATCTGGGGAGCGCTTCTGAATGGCGGCCGCCTTATCATCCACGCGGGGGTTTTCGATACCGCAGTTTTGTCCAAAACGATGCGTGAGCATCGCGTTAATACTGCATGGATGAGTGCGGGCGCTCTCGAGGTGTTTGCCGGCAGCCTGGACGGCGCGTTCCCCGACCTTCGGTGGCTGGTTGCCGGCGGCGACGTCGTTCCTCCCAAGGCGGTCGCGACGATGTACCGCGACAACCCGAACCTCCGCGTTGTCAACGGCTATGGCCCGACCGAAGCGAGTGTGCTCACAACCTGCTATGACATTCCACGCGATTTCGACGTCACGAGATCCGTCCCCATCGGACGACCTATCGTGAATTCTGTTGTCGAGGTTTGGGACATCGCCGGACGTCCTGCCGGGATCAACATTCCCGGAGAACTCGTATGTGCCGGCCCTCCGGTCGGTCTAGGTTACCATCTGCGCCCGGAACTGAATGCGGAACGCTTTCCTCCGGATCCCGATCGCCCTGGGCTGCTGCGATATCGAACCGGCGATCTCGTGTGCTGGAGAGAGGGGGGGGTTATCGAGTTTTATGGGCGGCTCGATAATCAGCTCAAGATCCGCGGATATCGCATTGAGCCGGCGGAAATAGAAAATGCTCTCCAGCGGCATCCCGCCGTCGCCCTTGGTGCGGTGACCGTTCATGGGGATGCGGCATCCACGAAATTTCTCGTCGGCTGGGTAAAGCGAAAGGATGGAGCGGTCCTCGATCTTAAAGAGGTCGAGCGCAGGCTTCATACCGAATTGCCCGAGCAGTGCAGGCCTGCGTTTCTTCGAGAGATGCCCGAGGTCCCCGTCACGGTGAACGGAAAGATCGATCGGGCCGCGCTGGCAAAATTGTTTTCGTTCGAGCGCCAGGCCGCCACGGAAAAGCAGTCGCAAACGCAGCAACGCATGAATGCGATTTGGAGCGACTTGCTTGGGATTAGCAATCAGATCGGTCTTAACGAATCATTTTTCGAACTTGGCGGCAATTCACTTCTTGCAGTACGGCTCGCCGCGCGAATGAACCAGGAGTTCGATACGGCGCTGACAGTCCGGGCTGTCTTCGAAAAGCCGAGACTTGGAGAGCTCGGTGAACTCGTCGACAGGTCTTTGACCACCAGCTCCGATCCGTCAAGTGGTCGACTGACCCGGCTCTCCCATGGCATTCGCAGCTGGCTTGCCTTTCCGGGTATTGGCGCGACATCGGCAGCGTTTCTCTCCGTCGCGAACGCAATGGCGGAGGCGAGAGCGGAAGGTGTGGTGGTCTTCGAGCCCAAGGGACTGGCTTCGGGCGAAGATCCTGAAACCGACATCGGTAAAATCGCTCGCGCGGCGGCTGAGGCCGCGGTCAAGCTTGCGGGCGATGGTCCGGCGCTGCTCATGGGGCATTCCTATGGGGGCCGAATCGCATTCGAGACGGCACGCCATCTTGAACGAATGGGTAGGCGCGTAACGCTTCTTCTGCTCGACAATTTGCCGGGCAATGATCTCGTGGACATCAGTTTTACGACGATGAGGGACACGGACGAAGCAGTAGCCGAATGGCTGCTGGGAATGATCGAAACAGCACCATCGAGACGTTCGTTGGAGCCTTTGAACGCGCTTGTGGAGACAGGGCTCATCGCGGAGAGCCAGGTACGGCGTTTTGTCTCGATCGCGCGCGCGCAGTTCCGCATTCTCCGCAGCTATCGCCCGTCGGGACCGTTGCGCAAGGCAGAGACGTTGCTCATTTATGCGCAGTCGAGCCTGATCGGGGCGCATTCGCCGGAAGCAATATCCCTGGATCTGCGCAGTTGGTGTCCCGGCGCCCGGTCGGCCGCCATTGCTGCGGATCACTATTCAATGCTGCGCGACGGCCAAAAGCTCGTCGCTGCCATGTCGTCGTTGTCGGCAGGGCGCCGTTGGGATTAGCGTCATGAGGCTGGAAACGATGAGGCTCGATCACGTCGGTTTTCTCGTGCGCAACACGGAGAAGACCGCTAACGCCCTCCTGCCGCTGTTTCCCACCATCATAGAAATGCGCCGGGCGCATTCAACACAAGGTGTCTACATTAGTTACCTGGCGTTGCCGAACAAAACGTCGACCATCGAACTTGTAGAGCCATTTCCCACCAATGCCCGTCTTCTAGAATGGCTCACGCGCGAGAATAAGGCGAGCATCCCCTATCATATCTGTCTTGCTGTCGACGACTTCGATGAAGGCTATCGCGATATGAGAAAGCAGGGATGGCTTGTTTTGACAAAGCCATTCGAGACGTTCAATCCGGATATTGCCGCCTGTCATCTGTACAAGCCGGAAGTCGGTATTATCGAGATCACAGGGGTCCGGGAGCGCCGAATTTAGTCAGATACCCCGTACCTAACCGCGTGAATGTCGCGCGATATGCCGAGGGAGTCGTACCCAGTCGTTCCCTGAAGTGATGACGCAGCGTCGCCGTCGATCCAAAGCCGCACGCGGCGGCTATGTCGTCGATCGGCAGCTCCGCATTTTCAAGCAGGGTCTGGGCGTAGGCCAGACGTTCAGCAAGCAACCATGCGCCCGGAGATAATCCGGTGGTTGCTTTGAAGCGCCGTACAAAAGTGCGCACGCTCATGCCAGCTTCGTCGGCAAGCGATTCGATCGTGTGCGACTTATTCAGCCTGGATCGCATCCGCTCGATCAAAGGTCCCAGTCGCGCGCCTTCGCGGATGGAAGGAATCGGACGCTCGATGAATTGGGCCTGGCCTCCTTCACGATGCGGCGGAACCACAAGCCTTCTAGCAACCTTGTTTGCTATCTCGCTGCCGTAGTCCCGGCGTACGATGTGAAGACAGACATCGATTCCGGCGGCAGCGCCGGCGGAGGTCAGAACGTCTCCTTCGTCGATATAGATGACGTTTGGATCGACTTCGATGTCGGGATGCGCCTCCATCAGAGCAGGAATGTGCCGCCAATGGGTGGTAGCGCGGCGTCGTTTCAGCAGACCGGCGGCCGCTAACACGAATACGCCGGAGCATATGGATACGATACGAGCGCCTCGTGAATGCGTCCTGCGGATGGCGGCGCTGGTCTCCTCCGGCACCGAGGTGGCGGGGGAGCGCCAGCCAGGCACCACGACGATGTCGGCTGTCTCGAGCAATTCCAGCCCGCCGTCCACCAAAATCCGAACACCTCCGATCGCTGATAATGGACCGCGCTCAGCAGCGCATACGGCAAAACGATACCAATCCGATCCCAGTTCCGGACGATCGAGACCGAAGACCTCGACGGCAATGCTGAATTCGAAGATGCAGAGATCCTCATATGCAAGCGCGACCACGAGGGGTCCCGTAAGTTGCGGTCTGAGTGTTGTTACGTTTGGCATGATCTTGATGTTAATCGTAGGCGTGTCCACTTTCCAGTGATTTCGGCGCAGTGCTACGACTTTGTTACGCAGTTGGAGGTTTGCACATGAAACATACAATGCCCGTCGAGAAGGCTACCAGTCGCGTTACCCAATTCCCTGCCGCCCAGCCCGAACTGGCGGCTGCCCACTTCGCAGGGCGTCTCGCATTTGAGACGGATTGCGCGGATGTTTATGATTCTCTTTCGAAGCACGTGGCCGACTTCGTTCTTTTGGATGTCAGGGGCAATTCCTCCTACCAGGAAGCGCACGTGCCGTTGGCTCTGAACCTTCCGCACGCGGAGATAACCGCAGACCGAGTAAAGCAATGGCCGGAAGATACTCTATTCGTCGTCTATTGCGCCGGACCGCACTGCAACGGTGCCGATAAGGGGGCGCTCGCGCTTTTGAGGTTGCGACGCTCGGTCAAGCTCATGATCGGCGGGATGACCGGCTGGGCTGACGAGGGGTATCCTTTTGTGAGTGGCAGCAAGCCCGGTTCGATCGATAGCACATCCTAGCCCATTAGCAGCCGAGGACCGGTCCGATGAAGAAGTACTGGCCGATTGCGCTGTACATTCCATCCACGGCCGGCGCGGCGGTTTATGCGAAGGTTAGTTTCGAAAATATCTCGCCATTCCTCGTGACCTTCGTGACCTTTGTTCTATGTTGGGCATTCTTTCTTATAATCAATCGAATGCGCCTTAGCCGGCTTGTCGAGGTTATGATCGACGAAAGGCTGAACTTCGCGAAACTGAATGTGTATACCTTTCTGTGTTGGGTGAGTATTTTCGCCTGCATCAAACTTCTTTCCGGCTCCGTCGAACTCGTGGTGTTTATGTCGGTTGTTCCTCTGTTCACGGTGTTTGCGGGGCGGGAATGGCCTTACATCGGCAGCTTGAATCGTTGGTCCGTCGTCGGAATTGCGTTCATGGCGATGGTCGTCGTCTTCGTTCACCCGCAGATGCGCGAGTACGGGACGGAACGTCAGATGCTCGGCCTGATGGTCGGTCTTGTGGCCGGGGCGTTTGCAGCCGTCTATATAATTCTGTCGGCCGAAGTGCAGAAGCGGAATGCTCTGACGTCCGTCGATCTGATCTGCTTGAGGTTGCCGCTTCTTGTCGCGGCAACATTTGTCATCAGTATCCAGGAACTCATGCAGGTTCTGTCCATGGAGTTTCTTCTCAAGGCATCGTTCTTATCATTGGTCGCCGTAGTGATACCGGCCTATACGTTGCAGCAATCGATCACAGAGATCGGCAGCATTCCGACCTCAGTGCTTATGCCTCTGGTCACGGCCGTCGCACTGGGTTTTGAATGGGGCGGAGGATTGGAGCTTTCATTGATTGGGGTTGTTGCGATTCTGGTTCAGTGCGTGGCTATCATGAAAGTTTCTCTTTCGCTTGGCGCGACCAGAAACAAAATGAAGGGACTTACGCCAACCATCGGCGGGGATCTTTCCTCAAATCTGAGGAAAACCTCATCTACCGCATCTAGGTTTTGACGCCGCGCAACGGTTTCTTCCGATAACGACCGGTCGACGATGTCTGCTCAGAAGCGCCAAGGAAACGCTCGACGCGGTATTGACAATCTTAGGGCGATGACAGGCTTGACTTAGCGTAACCATTAACGCTCGAGGTTCAGGCGTCGAAGAATTTGAAAAGCAGACTGCATGGACGCACAAAGCGTCTGAAATGGTCGAGTGTTGAGACTGGCCATCGACCCGTTCTGCCGGACGTCGCCCGGTCGTTCCATTCCCTTGATTGGCCGTTGCTCCTTTCTCGGCGATGATGTCAGCGTTGCCTGGATCGGTCGGAATCGGACCTTCTGTAACCTCGCGTCTTGCTTGCCAAAGCCCGTCCCGGGCGGCTAGAAGGACCGTCAGCCGGCGGGAGATCACGAATTCCCGCGCGCGAACTGCCGGCGGCGTCTTAAGGTTTTGAGATCGTTCAGCAATTTTTGGGGAATGGTGTAACGGTAGCACAACAGACTCTGACTCTGTTTGTCTAGGTTCGAATCCTAGTTCCCCAGCCATTTTTTATTTACCCTGGTCTTGCCGAGATCGCCGGCATCGCGACCGGGTTTGGACGTCTTGTGATTTCGTTGCGGCGGACTCACGGCCGATTTGTGGCGTGTTCTACCGGTCGTTTGGAGCGGTCCCGCGCATGAGCGTGTATTTCGAAGAGCTGGATTTTCGTCCGACGGCGATGGGCGTGCTGAGCCTGCGGCGGCGGCGGCTCTCCACCGGAATCGATGTCTATGAAATCAAGCTCGGCGACGAATTTTTGATGTCGAGCCTGTTCACGGTCGCCGAGATTGCGCTGGCGCGGATGGGATTGGCGGCGCTGCAGCGAACGGATCTCGACGTCGCCGTCGGCGGGCTCGGGCTTGGATGCACCGCGCATGCCGTCCTGGAAGATACCCGCGTATGTTCGCTCGTCGTGGTCGATGCATTGGCCGAGGTGATCGAATGGCAGGAACGCGGTCTGCTTCCGCTCGGCGAGCAACTGACGGGCGACCAGCGCTGCCGGTTGGTTCACGGCGACTTCTTCGCACTCGCGCGCTCAGCCGGCGGTCTCGATCCGCAAAACCCCGGCCGCCGTTTCGATGCGGTGCTGGTCGATATCGACCATTCGCCGCGCCATCTGCTGCATCCTCGGCACGCCGCGCTGTATGAACCCGAAGGGCTGCGGCAGCTGGCGCGACATCTGCATCCCGGCGGCGTGTTCGCGCTGTGGTCGAATGACCCTCCGGATGCCGCGTTCAAGGCGAGGCTGGCAAGCGTGTTTGCGACATCGGACGCGCAGGTCGTGACGTTCTACAATCCGCTGCAGGATCGCGACGCGAGCAACACCGTCTACGTCGCGGTCAAGGCCAGCTTGCCCCTGTGAACCGGGCATGCAATGCTGATCATGCCAAACAAAAGTGAGCAGCGGGCGTTTTAAGCCCGGCGCATCCGGGCCCAAGAGCCCGGCATCGGGTAGGAACGTTTCGGAGAAATCAAAATGAAATTCACCTACGTCGCCGGGCTGCTTTGTGCCGCCTCGATTTCCGCCGTGCTCGCGGGGCCGGCGGCGGCGCAGAACACCGTCAAGATCGGCGGCATCTATCCGCTGAGCGGCAACGCCGCCAGCGCCGGCGTGCACGGCAAGGCCGCAATCGAAACCGCGGTGGACATCATCAACAATGCCCATCCCGAACTCGGCGATCTGCCGCTGGCGAAGAATGCCGGCCTGACCGGCCTCGGCGGCGCCAAGGTCGAGGTGGTGTTCGCCGATAACCAGGGCAGTCCCGCGGTCGGCCAGAACCAGGCGCTTCGGCTGATCACCGAGGAAAAGGTGGTCGCGCTCAGCGGCGCCTACCAGTCCGGCATCACGCTGACGACCAGCGCCATCTCCGAAAAATACGGCATCCCCTATGTCAACGGCGAGTCGGTCGCCGCCAACCTGACCGAGCGCGGCTTCAAATGGTTTTTCCGGGTCACGCCCGTCGCGGCCGATTTCGCCAGGATCTACCTCGACTTTCTCAAGGACATGAAGGCCAGCGGCGTCAAGACCGATAGCGTCGCGATCGTCCACGAAAACACCGAATACGGCACCTCGGTGGCGAGCGTCATCACCAGCGTCTTCAAGGACAACGGCCTCGGCATCACGCTGGATATTCCGTATTCCGCCAACACCACCGACGTGCAAAGCCAGGTGCTTCAGCTCAAGGACAAGAAGCCGGACGTCGTCATCATGGTCAGCTATACGTCCGACGCGATCCTGTATGCCAAGACCATGCAGGCGCTCGACTACAAGCCGCCGATGTTGATCGCGGACAATTCCGGTTTTTCCGATCCGTCCTTCATCAAGGCGGTGGGCAAGATCGCGCAAGGCGTGTTCAACCGGTCGTCTTTCGCGATCGGACCTCCGGGATCGCCGTCGTTCCTGATCAACGAGATGTACAAGAAACGCAGCGGCGACGATCTCGACGACACCTCGGCGCGCCAGATGCAGGGATTCCTGGTTCTCTGCGATGCGATCGACCGCGCCAAGTCGACCGAGCCGGACAGGATTCAGGCGGCGCTGAAGGCCACCGATCTGAAGCCGGACCAGTTGATCATGGGTTACAAGGGCGTCAAGTTCGACGACAAGGGCCAGAACGTGCTTGCCGCCGGCCTGGTGATCCAGTTGCAGGACGGCGAGAATTACGTCGCGGTGTGGCCGAGGAACCAGGCCAAGACCGCCCCCGCGCTGCCCTACAAGGGCTGGTGACAGACCGGGGGCGGACGTCAGGTCCATCCCGTGATCTCGTCATGCCCGAAAAATTCAACAAGCGGACCTAACTCTCACCTGCGGCCGGCATGTCTTCCATCCTCGTTCAGGTGATCGTCGGCGGCCTGTTGCTCGGCGCGGTCTATGCGCTGTTTTCCTCAGGCCTCACCCTGATCTGGGGCATGATGAACATCGTCAACTTCGCCCATGGCGATTTCGTCATGCTCGGCATGTATGTGGCGTTCGTGGTATGGACGCTGTTCGGCGCGGGTCCCATCATCGGCGCGCCGGCCGCAGCGCTGGTGCTGGCGACGCTGGGCATCGTCGTCTATTTCGGACTGATCCGCAGCGTGATGAAAGGTCCGATGCTGGCGCAGATCCTCGGCACCTTCGGGCTCGCGCTGTTGCTGCGCTACTCGGTGTTCTGGGGGTTCGGCGCCAACTTCATGTCGCTGCCGGAAAATATCGTCGGCGGCACCTTCGACGTGATGGGCATCCGCATCCAGGCGTCGCGGCTGCTGGCCGGCGTGGTGGCGTTGCTGGTGACGCTCGGGCTGCATGTGCTGCTGACCCGCACCTCGCTGGGATCGAAGATGCTGGCGGTGGCGGAGGATTCCACCGCGGCGCAACTGATGGGCATTCGTCCCGACACCATGCAGGCGATCGCCTGGGCCATCGCCGCCGCTGCGACCGGAATCGCAGGGGCGCTGATCGCGACCTTCTTCTACGTCGCGCCGACGGTCGGGGAGACGCTCGGCATCGTCGCCTTCGTCACGGTATCGCTGGGCGGATTCGGCAGCGTGCCCGGCGCGCTGGTCGCAGGCTTGCTGATCGGCGTCATCGAGTCGGTGTCGGCCTATTGGATCGGCGCCGTCTACAAGGACATCGTGGTGTACGCGCTGTTCCTGTGTTTTCTCTGGTTCCGGCCGCAAGGTTTGATGGGCAAGACCTGATGGGCAAGACCTGATGGGCAAGACCTGATGGGCAAGACCTGATGGACATGACGTGATGCGGCGTTTTCTGTGGCCCTCGGTGGCGCTTGCGCTGGTGATCGCGTATCCGCTGCTGTTCTCGACGCCGTTTCAGCAGCGGCTCGGCGCGCTGATTCTGCTGTATGCGATCGCGGCGTCGGCGTGGAATATCGTCGGCGGCTATGCCGGCCAGGTATCGGTAGGGCACGTGGTGTTCTTCGGATGCGGCGCCTATGCATCGATGGCGGCGTATTCGCATTTCGCGCTGCCGCCGCTGGTTGGTGTTCCCGCCGGCATCGTCGCCAGCGTGCTGATCGCCGCTGTGATCGGCGTGCCGACGCTGCGTCTGTCCGGCCACTATTTCAGCATGGCGACCATCGCCGTCGCCGAACTCGTGCGCCTGATCGTCACCAACACCAATTATCTCGGCGCCGCCGTTGGCCTCAGCGGCCCGACGGTGCCGCGCAGCGCGCTCGATCTCTCCTTCACCTCGGCGCTGCCATATTATTATCTGTTCCTCGTCGTGCTGATGATCACGCTGGCGATCACCTGGCGGATGGCCAACAGCCGGATGGGTTTTTATCTCCGCGCCATCAAGGACTCCGAGCGCGCGGCGCGTTCGCTCGGCGCGCCGGCGAGCCGCACCAAGCTCTACGCCTTCATGCTGAGCGCCGGCCTTACCAGCGTCGCCGGCGCGCTCTATGCGATGATGTTCGGATTCGTCGATCCGGAGTCCGGGCTCGGCATTTTGATCTCGGTGAAGATGCTGATCATGGCGGCATTGGGCGGCGCCGGCCTGCTGTTCGGGCCGTTGATCGGAGCTGCGATCCTGGTGCCGCTGGAGGAGATTTCCAACAACCTGCTCGGCGGCAAGGGCGCCGGCCTGACCTTCGTGGTGTACGGCGCGATCATCGTGTTGATCGCGCGCTTTCAGCCCGGCGGCATTCTCACGCTGATCAAGCGGCTCTGGGCCCGGCGCGGCAAGACG
Source organism: uncultured Bradyrhizobium sp. (assembly GCF_964252615.1). Lineage (NCBI taxonomy): Bacteria > Pseudomonadati > Pseudomonadota > Alphaproteobacteria > Hyphomicrobiales > Nitrobacteraceae > Bradyrhizobium > uncultured Bradyrhizobium sp. The sequence goes on along the minus strand of NZ_CAXUNQ010000001.1, from coordinate 113,422 downwards.
CCGGACGTCGCAACGGAAGGCGCGACGCATGCTCCTTGAAGCCCGCGATGTGACAAAGGCCTTCGGCAGCTTCAAGGCCGTCGACAAAGCCTCGGTGACGCTGCTGCCCGGCGAAATCCTCGGCCTGATCGGGCCCAATGGCGCAGGCAAATCCACGCTGTTCAACTGCCTGACCGGCGATCTGTTGTCGACTTCCGGCAAGGTTTTGCTGAATGACGTGGACATCACCGATCTGACGCCGGAAGCCCGCGCCCATCTCGGCCTCGCCCGCACCTTCCAGGTGCCGCAGACGTTCGAAGGCATGTCGGTGCTCGAGAATGTCATGATCGGGGCATTTCTGCGAACGCCGCACCGGTCGGAGGCTGAAGCCAGGGCCCGCGCGGTGCTGGAGCGCGTCGGCATGAGCCGCTTGGCCGGCGCGCCGGCGAAATCGCTGGGAACACCGGGCCGCAAGCGGCTGGAGATCGCACGCGCGCTCGCCACCGAACCGAAGATCCTGCTGCTCGATGAGGCGATGGCGGGTCTGACGCAGCGCGAGGTGCAGCTTGCCATCGATCTGGTCCGCGACATCCATCGCTCCGGCATCGCGCTGGTCATCGTCGAGCACATCATGGAAGTCATCATGTCGCTCGCGACCCGCGTGGTGGTGTTTCACCAGGGCCGCGAGATTGCGCGCGGCAGTCCGCGCGACGTCACCGCCGATCCCGCGGTGATCGCGGCCTATCTCGGCACCCGCGCCGCCAGGGCCGCCGCCGGCCACACTCCCGTCGCGCTGATGGGTGGGCCGGCCACATGAGCGCGCCGCTGCTCGAGATCCGGCATCTCGAAGTGCGCTACGGCGACCTCATCGGCGTCTCGGATGTATCGCTGCAAGTGCCCGAGGGCAGCGTGGTGGCGCTGCTCGGCTCCAATGGCGGCGGCAAGACAACGACGCTCAACGCCGTTGCGGGTTTGATTCCGGTGCATTCGGGATCGATCGTCTTTCGCGGCGAGGCGATCGCGGGACAGAGCGCATTCGCAATCGTCCGCAAGGGCCTTGCGCTGTCGCCGGAAGGCTGGCGGCTGTTCGTGCAGCAAAGCGTCGAGAACAACCTCAGGCTCGGCGCCACGCCGCTGCGCGACAGATCGCGCACCGCCGTGCTGCTCGAGCGCGTCTACGACATCTTTCCGAAACTCGCCGAGCGGCGCAGCCAGCGCGCCGGCACCATGTCCGGCGGCGAGCGCCAGATGCTGGCGGTCGGCCGTGCCTTGATGAGCGATCCGAAACTGTTGATGCTGGACGAGCCCTCGCTGGGCCTTGCGCCGACCGTGGTGGAGTCGATGTACGAGACGTTTGGGCGGCTGCACAAGCAGGGACTGACCATCCTGCTCGCCGAGCAGTCGATCGAGCTGGCGCTGGAAGTTTCGGATTTCGCCACCGTGCTGCAGGTGGGGAAAAGCGTGCTGTCCGGCACCGCCGCCGACCTTACCAATGATCCGCAGGTGCAGAAGGTGTATCTGGGGACGGGGTGAATCGGCGCGGTCTACATCATGCCCGGCATAAGGCCGGGCAGCGCGCTCAACGTCATGGCCGGGCTTGTCCCGGCCATCCACGTCTTTGCTCAGAAAGAAAGACGTGGATGCCCGGCACAAGGCCGGGCATGACGGCGAGATGTGTGCATCCAGTAGGGCTTGACCCGGCGATCCATCCGCTTCGAAACGACTCTTCCGAAGATGGATGGATACGCGGGTCAAGCCCGCGTATGACAAGATGTGTGAATCCAGGAGAGTTATTATCTTTTCATGGCGACGCTTTCTCCTGCGCCGGCTGTCGTATATGAAAGAATCGCTACCGCGATGGGCCAATGGTTCCTGCGAGCGGTTGCGGACTGACATTCGATCGGCGCAAGCGCGGACGCGCGTTCAATCAGGACATGGCATGGAAAACAGATCACCAGCGTCGCGACCCGGCGCGGCGATGCGGCGCAGGCATTTTCCGGCTGTGGCGACGCTCGCGGCGATTGCCGCACTGACGGCGCTGACATCAGGCGTCGCGGCGAGACCGGCGCGCCCCGCGCCGATCCCTGAGGCGATGGCTCCGCGCGAGGCAGGCGAGCCCATCATGGCGATCGTGTCGATCAAGACCCAGCACGTCACGTTCTACGATGCCGACGGCTGGATCCTGCGCGCTCCGGTGTCGACCGGCACCGCGGAACGCGAGACGCCGGCCGGCATCTTCGCCGTTGTCGAGAAGGACAAGGACCACCATTCGAGCATGTATGACGACGCCTGGATGCCGAACATGCAGCGCATCACCTGGAACGGGGTCGCGCTGCATGGCGGGCCGCTGCCGGGATATGCGGCCTCGCACGGCTGCGTGCGGATGCCCTATGGCTTTGCCGAGAAGCTGTTCGACAAGACATGGATCGGGATGCGCGTGATCATCTCCCCGAACGACGCCGAGCCGGTCGCGTTCTCACATCCGGCGTTGCCGATGCCGAAGGCGGAGGCCATCGCGGCCGCACCGGCCAGGGCCGAGGCGCTCGCCCGTGAGGCCGAGGAGGCCGCCAGAACCGCCGACGAGACGAGGAAGGCCGCGGCGTCCGCGGCGCGCGAGACGACCTCGCTGACGGCGTCGCTGCGCAAACTGCAAGCGCTCAAGACCCGCGCCGACGCCGAACGCGCGACCGCCGAGAAGGTGCTGGCCGGCGCGAGAACGGACGAGGCCAAAGCGGGGGCCGGGGAGCGGAAGCAGACCGCCGCCGCCAGGGCTACCGACGCGGAGACGCAGCTCGACACCGCCAAAGCCGAGGCGGCGTCGAAGTTCGCCGCCGCCGCTGCCGCAAAGGAAGCCGTCAAGACGGCCCAGACCAGGAAGGCCGACACCGCCAGGGCGGCAAGCGAGGCGAAGCTCGCGCTCGAGCCGTTTTCGATCTTCATCAGTCGCGCGACGCAGAAGCTTTACGTACGGCGCAACACGCACAGGCCGGCGCCGGACGGGGGCGGCGAGGTGTTCGATGCAACCATCGAGGTTCCGGTCACGATCCGCGATCCCGACCGGCCGATCGGTACGCATGTGTTCACCGCCGCGGCCCGCAACGATGCGGGGCTGCGCTGGACCGCGGTCACGATCGACCACGCAGACGGCGCGAGCGGCGCGCTCGACCGCGTCACCTTCCCCCTGGAGGTGCTCGATCGCGTGGCGCTGACCGCGCTGCCGCGATCCTCGATCGTCATATCGGACGAGCCGCTGAGCCGCGAGACCAACTACCGAACCGAGTTCGTTGCGGTGCTGAGCAACCAGCCCCAGGGCGGCTTTATCACGCGCAAGCCTACGGTCAATGTCGAGGTCGCAAGCGACGCCGGCTTCGGCTTCGGCTCGTTCTTTCAGCGCGGTTGGGACTCCCAAGGCAACCAGCTCGGCGATCCGCGCCGGCGTGGTGGCCAGATCTATCAGCAGGTGCAACCGCGCACCTTTCAAGTGCAACCGGGTTGGTGAAGAGGTCGCCGCCGTCCGCACGACCGCCAAATCTGCGAACGGAACAAAATAGCATCCGTAGCTCTTGCCTTGCGTCCGCATCTGCGATCAGAACCTGCTGCATCGCAAACGCGCTGGAATTGCACCCCCGATCGGCATTAGATGCTGGGGACATGAGGATCAAGCATGGATGTATTGGCGAGAAACAACGTCCATGTGAGTGGACGGGGTGACCGGGGCATGGTGTTCGCCCACGGTTTCGGCTGCGATCAGAACATGTGGCGTTTCGTCGCGCCGGAGTTCGAGAACGACTTCAAGGTCGTGCTTTTCGACCACGTCGGTGCCGGTGGATCGGACTTGGCGGCCTACGACCGGGCCAAATATTCGACGCTTCACGGCTATGCCGAAGACCTCGTGGAGATCGGCCGTGAGCTCAAGTTGAAGGACGCCGTCTTCGTCGGTCATTCGGTCAGTGCGATGATCGGCGTGCTGGCTTCATTGCAGGCGCCCGACCTGTTCGGCCGCATGGTGCTGGTCGGCCCGTCCCCCCGATACATCGACGACGGCGAATATGTCGGCGGCTTCAGCGAAAAACAGATCGCGGAACTGCTCGAATTCCTGGAGGACAACCATATGGGCTGGTCCGCCGCCATGGCACCTTCCATCATGGGCAATCCGGCTCGGCCCGAACTCGGCGAGGAACTGACCAACAGCTTCTGCCGGACCGACCCGGAGATCGCCAAGGCTTTCGCGCGCGTCACCTTCACCTCGGATAACAGAAGCGATCTTGCCAAGGTCAAGGTTCCAACCCTGATCCTTCAATGCAGCGAGGACATCATCGCCTCCGAGGAAGTTGGAAGGTTCGTCCGCAGCAGGATTCCGGGCAGCGAGATCGTCTTCCTCAAGGCCACCGGGCACTGTCCGAACCTGAGCGCGCCCGCGGAGGTCGTCTCGGCCATTCGGGCATATGTCTGAGACGGCCGGCGAGTACCGCGATCTGTTCGAGAACGCCCCTTGCGGCTACCTCACGATCGGACCGGACGGGCGCATAGTGAAGGTCAACGCCACGCTCGCAGCCTGGACGGGATTTGCGCCCGACAAATTCGTCGGCGGCCGTCTTCATCAATTCCTGAACATGGCGGGCCGTATCTACTACGAAACCCACATCGCGCCGCTGCTGCGAATGCAGGGTTTCTTCCACGAGTTCGCGCTGGACTTCGAAACCGCCGCCGGCGAGCGGCTGCCGGTGATCGCCAACGCCGCCGAACGCCGCGGTCCCGATGGCGGGGTCCTGTTCACGGCGCTGGTCGTCATCAAGGCGGCCGACCGGCGGCGCTACGAACGCCAATTGATTGCTTCGAGATCGGAGCTTCAGCAGGGACTTGCCAGCGAGCGGGAGACCGCCGAACTGCGCGAACAGTTTATCGCCGTCCTGGGCCATGACCTGCGCAATCCGCTCGCGGCAATCGGCGCCGGCGCGGGAATCCTGCAGCGCTCAGCCGCGCTGCAGGGTGAAAGGGAACTTCGCGTCATCGACATGATCAACACTACCGTCGCCCGCATGGCGGACCTGATCGACAACGTTCTGGATTTCGCGCGCGGACGGCTGGGCGGAGGCATCACCTTGAGCCGCGACGCGGACCGACCGCTGAAACCGGTCCTCGAGCAGGTCGTCGACGAATTACGCACGGCCTCGCCCCGGCGCGTGATCGAAACCAGTTTTGACATAACGGATAACATCGACTGCGACCGCACGCGGATCGGACAACTGGCGTCGAATCTGATCGGCAACGCTCTCACGCACGGAGCGCCTGACCAGCCGGTGCGCGTGGGAGCGAAAACCGTAGGCGGCAAATTCGAACTCTGGGTCGCAAACGCCGGTGAACCACTTCCGGCGGCGGCGATGGCGAAGCTGTTCGAACCGTTTTTTCGTGGCGAGGTGCGGCGCAGCCGTCAGGGCCTCGGCCTCGGACTTCATATCGCCTCGCAGATCGCGCGGGCGCATGGCGGCAGGATTGACGTGACGTCCGAACCGGATGAAACCCGCTTCATTTTCACGATGCCTCTCCATCCGCTCGAGGCTTTGCCGCTGCGGCAAACCAGCACTTGAGCGTGATATCAGGTCGCAATGCATCATTGCGAGGCGACGAAGCGATCCGGTCTGCCCTGCGGCTCTGGATTGCTTCGCGGACCCGGTCATCGGGCCGGCGAAGCCGGACCCGTCGGCTCGCGACGGCGATTCAACAAAACGCATCATGCGCAAGCGGAAGCCTGAAACTCAGCCGCGCCGCGCCGCCTTGATCGCGGCGACGTCGATCTTCTTCATGCCCATCATGGCCTCGAATGCCCGCTCTGCTTCATCGCCGCCGGCCGCCATCGCCTCCGTCAGCACGCGCGGCGTGATCTGCCAGGACAGGCCCCATTTGTCCTTGCACCAGCCGCACGCATTCTCCTGGCCGCCATTGCCGACAATGGCGTTCCACAGGCGGTCGGTCTCCTGCTGATCGTCGGTGGCGATCTGAAACGAGAAAGCCTCGTTATGCCTGAACGCGGGACCGCCGTTGAGGCCGATACAGGGCACGCCGGCAACGGTGAATTCTACCGTCAGCACGTCGCCTTTCTTTCCGGAAGGGTAGTCGCTGGGTGCGCGGTGGACGGCACCCACGGCGCTGTCGGGAAAGGTTTCGGCGTAGAAGCGCGCCGCAGCTTCCGCGTCCCCGTTGTACCACAGGCAGATCGTGTTCTTGGCCATTGCGCCTCCTTTGTCGGTCTTTTGACGTCCGCAGATCTTCGTCGTCCCCGCGCAGGCGAGGACCCATGCGCCGTGCCGTTGCTTGGTGGCACCGGGGACAAACGCATTGCGCCATCACCAGCGCGGTGGTCAGGGGTCCCCGCCTGCGCGGGGACGACTCGTAGAGGTTACTTTATCTTCTCATATGCCGCGGCGAAATCGGCAAGCGGCAGCGGCACCGTCAGGGTTTCCTTGTTCAGGTTCTGGAACGACACCTTCAACTGCTTGCCGGATTTCATCGCCGCCAGCAGCTCCGGCGCGATCGCCGTTCCGGCGTAGCAGCCGCGGGCTTCGCAGGTCTGGATTTGCAGGTCCGTGGTATTGCCGTCGTCGACCTGCAGCCTGGCGCCGTTCGGAATGTTCATCCCCAGCGGAAGCTGGATCAATGCCGACGGCGCATGGGTGTCGGCGGGGACGCGGATGTTGACGGCGATGACCAACTGACCGGTGCGCGACAGCACGGCGTTTTGCTCGATGGCGCATTCGAGCGGCGCGTCGCGGCTGGCGCTGCCGCATCGCGCGACCCAGCCGGGCGAGGGCGGGGTGGCCGTCGCCGCGCCGTTGGCGGTGTCGGCTGGAGCAGCCATGGACGGCGCCGGACCGGCCGGTGTCGGTTGCGGGGATTTGGCGGGACTCTTGGATTTGGCGGGCTGCTGCGCGTCGACGGCTCCGATCGGGCCGAACGCGACAATGGCGGCGGCGACAATCGCCGGCAGTGTGAAAGTTTTCATGGCCAAACCAGCATCTGACGATCGACCGGCCGGCCGACCTCAGCGATTGTTCAACAATTTGTCTGAAACACCAACACCTTAAATCAGGTCGGGACCGGTGGGTTCAATCTGCGGCGGGCCGCTATTCCGCGGCCTGCTTGACCGGGCCGTGCTCCGGCGCGAGCTGCCGGTTCTCGGCATCGGGCGAACGGCCCCAGCCGGAGATGAAATCGGACAGCCGGTCGAGATAGAGATAGATCACCGGCGTGGTGAACAGCGTCAGCGCCTGGCTGACGATCAGGCCGCCGACCATCGCATAGCCGAGCGGCTGCCGGATTTCCGATCCGGTGCCGGTTCCCAGCATCAGCGGTACGCCGCCGAGCAAAGCGGCCATCGTCGTCATCATGATCGGGCGAAATCGCAGGATCGCGGCTTTGCGGATCGCCTGCTCCGCCGGCAGATGCTCGTCGCGCTCCGCCGAGATCGCGAAATCGACCATCATGATGCCGTTCTTCTTGACGATGCCGATCAACAGAATGATGCCGATCAGCGCGATCAGGCTGAAGTCGTATCCGAACATCATCAGGATCGCGAGCGCGCCGACGCCGGCCGAGGGCAGCGTCGACAGAATCGTGAGCGGGTGAATGTAGCTTTCGTAGAGAATGCCGAGGATCAGATACACCACCACCAGCGCCGCCAGGATCAATAGCGGCACGGTGCCGAGCGACTGCTGGAACGCCTGCGCGGTGCCCTGGAAGCTGGAGTTCAGCGTCGACGGCGCGCCGAGTTCGACCATCGCACCCTGAATGGCCTCGGTTGCCTGCCCGAGGGCGACGCCCTGGGCCAGGTTGAAGCTGATGGTGATGGCCGGAAACTGGCCCTGATGGCTGATCGACAGCGGCCGCACCGGCACGCTGGTCCATTTCGCGAATGCCGACAGCGGCACCTGGTCGCCGGTCGTGGGCGACTTGATGTAGATCTTGTTCAGCGTGTCGAGGTTGCCCTGCAGTTCGGGCAGGATTTCCAGGATCACGTGATAGCTGTTGAGCTGCGTGAAATATTGCGTGACCTGACGCTGGCCGAACGCATCATACAGCGTGTCGTCGATCAGTTGCGGCTGGATGCCGAACCGCGACGCGGTATTGCGGTCGATGGTCAACGTCAGCGTGGTTCCCCTGGTCTGCTGGTCGGTGGCGACGTCGCGCAGTTGCGGCAGCGTCTGCAGCTTGCCCAGGATCTTCGGCGCCCATTCGTTCAATTCGGCAAGATTGGCGTCCTGCAGGGTGTATTCGAACTGCGTCCGCGTCGCCCGGCCGCCGAGCCGGACGTCCTGCGCCGCCTGCATGAACAGCCGCGCGCCCTGCACCTGTTCCAGCTTCGGCCGCAGCCGCGCGATGATCTGCTGCGCGGTGGCCTTGCGTTCGCTGCGCGGCTTCAAGGTGATGAACATGCGCCCGGTATTGAGCGCGCCGCCGCTGCCGCCGACCGACATCGCCGCGCTGGCGACATCAGGGTCGGCGCGCACGATCGCGCCGAGCTCTTCCTGATGGCGTTTCATGTCGGCAAAGGAAATATCCTGCGCGGCTTCGGAGCTCGCGGTGATCAGGCCGGTGTCCTGCTGCGGAAAGAAACCCTTCGGGATGATCACGAACAGATACACCGACAACGCCAGCGTCGCGAAGAAAATGCCGAGCGTGGTCAGGCGCCATTTCAGGGCGAGGTCGAGGCCGCGCTCATAGGCGTGCAGCATCGCCTCGAAACCGCGCTCGCTCCATTGGTAGAAACGGCCGTGTCTGGTTTCCTTGTGCGCGCGCAGGAAGCGCGAGGCCATCATCGGGGTCAGCGTCAGCGACACCACCAGCGACACGAAAATCGCCATCGTCAGCGTCACCGCGAATTCGCGGAACAGCCGCCCGATGATGCCGCCCATCAGCAGCAGCGGAATCAGCACCGCCACCAGCGACACGCTGATCGACACGATGGTGAACCCGATCTCGCCCGCGCCTTTCAGCGCCGCCGCCATCGGTTTTTCGCCCTCCTCGATATAGCGGGTGATGTTCTCCAGCATCACGATGGCATCGTCGACGACGAAGCCGACCGAAATCGTCAGCGCCATCAGCGAGAGGTTGTCGAGGGTGTAGCCGAACACCCACATCAGCGAGCACGCGCCGAGCAGCGCCAGCGGAACGGTGATGCTCGGGATGATCGTCGCCCACACGCTGCGCAGGAAGAGGAAGATCACCATGACCACGAGCGCGATGGTCAGCAGCAGCGTGAACTGGACGTCTTCCACGGCGGCGCGGATGGTCTGGGTGCGGTCGCTGATGATGTCGATCTTGATCGTCGGCGGGATCGCGGCGACCAGTCGCGGCAACTGCGCCTTGATCTTGTCGACGGTTTCGATGACGTTGGCGCCGGGCTGCTTGAAGATCACCAGGAACACGCCGCGCTTGCCGTTGGCCCAGGCGGCCTGCTTGGCGTCTTCGGGGCCGGAGACGGCCTGACCGATGTCGCTGATCCGCAACGGACCGCCGTTGCGGTAGGCGATGATGACGTCGTTCCAGTCCCTGGAGTCCGGCAACTGGTCGTTGGCGTAGATGGTGTAGCTTTTCTTGTCGCCGTCGATGTTGCCCTTCGGGCTGTCGACGGTGGTGGTCGCGACCACGGCGCGGACGTCTTCGAGCTGCAGGCCCTTTGCCACCAGCTTTGCGGGATCGATCTGGATGCGCACCGCGGGCTTCTGCTGACCGCCGATCGAAACCTGCGCCACGCCGGAAATCTGGCTGATCTGCTGCGCAAGCTGGGCATCGACGGCGTCGCTCACCGTGGTCAGCGGCAGCGTGTCCGAGGTCGCCGACAGCAGCAGGATCGGCGAGTCCGCCGGGTTGACCTTGCGATAGGTCGGCGGCGAGGGGAGATTCTTCGGCAACTGGCCGCCGGCGGCGTTGATCGCCGCCTGCACGTCGTTGGCGGCACCGTCGATGCTGCGGTTGAGGTCGAACTGGATGGTGACCGCGGTGGTGCCGAGCGAACTTGTCGACGTCATCTGGGCGACGCCGGGAATTTGCGCCAGTTGCCGTTCCAGCGGCTGCGCCACCGACGAGGCCATCGTCTCCGGGCTGCCGCCCGGCAAGGATGCCGCGACCTGGATGGTGGGGAAATCGACCTGCGGCAGCGGGGCCACCGGAAGCAGCGGGTAGGCCACGAGGCCGACGAACAGGATGCCGGCCATCAGCAACGACGTCGCAATCGGATAGCGGATGAAGGGCGAGGAGATGCTGGCGGGCGGGTTTTCGATCATGGCTCATTCGGCCTTGGCCGGAACGGGCGCCGCGTCCGAGGCCGCGACCTTGGTCGCCACCGTCGATCCCGGCTGCACCTTGAACTGCCCCGCCACGATGACGCGCTCGCCGGGCCTCAAGCCTTCGTCCACCACGGAACGGCCGTCGATCGATCTGGAAACCTTGATCTTGCGCAGCTCGGCCTTGTTGTCGCCATTGACGGCGAAGGCGTAAAGGCCGTCGACGCCGTGTTGAACCGCGTCGTCCGGAATCACCGTGGCGTCTTTCAAGGTTGTCACCAGCAGTCGCGTCGACACCGACTGGCCGGGCCACAGGGCGTGGTTCTTGTTGTCGAACACGGCCTTGAGGCGGATGGTGCCGCTTGAGGTGTCGACCTGGTTGTTGACGACCGACAGCGACCCTTCCGACAACTGCTTGGCGCCATCGGTGGTGAACGCCGTCACTTTCCGCGGCTGCGTTGCCTGCGCCTCGTTGATGTAGGGGAGCTGGGCTTCCGGCGCGGTGAAGATCACCGCGATAGGCTCGATCTGTGCGATGGTAACGATGCCGGTCTGGGTCGAGGCGTTGACGATGTTGCCGACATCGACCTGACGCAAGCCCGCGATACCGGAGATCGGCGCCTTGACGCTGGTGTAATCGAACTGGGTCTGCGCATTCGAGATGGCGGCGTCGTCGGCCGCGAGTTGGGCCGTCAGTTGGGCCACCGTGGAGCGTTGGGTATCGGTCTGCTGCCGGGTCGCGAATTCGCCAAGCTTGGTGTAGCGCTGCAGATCGAGGTTGGCATTGGCCAGACCGGCCTCGTCCTGCGCTTTTTTGGCCTTGGCTTGGTCGAGCGAGGCCTGGAACGGGCGGGGATCGATTTGCGCCAGCAGGTCGCCCTGTTTGACAAGATCGCCTTCCTTGAAGGCGATCTTGTCGATCTGGCCATCGACCCGGGTGCGCACGACCACGGTGTTGAAGCCCTGCACCGTGCCAAGCCCGGTCAGCAGCACGGGAAAGTCGGCTTTCTCGACGGCAGCGACAGTCACCGGGACAGCGTTCGGCGCGGCGGCCGGCTTTTGTGCATTATCCGCCCGGGTTGCCTGCTCGGGGCTGCCAAAGCGCTGCCAGCCGAGATAACCCGCCGCAACCAGGGCGGCGGCCAGCACCAAAAAACGGATCGTCCGCGACGTGGTCATGTGAACTCGGGGTTTCAAAAATAAGTAATGGTGTTCAAACCAGTTCCGGTACCGATATAATGTGCGTGCACTTAATGTGTACACACACTATCGTTTGAGAAGTGTGAAACTTTGGAAAGCTTTGAAGGCCTCGGAGCCGATGTCTTTCGATCTGAAACGGCAACTGGTCGCGCAACTGGTGGAAAGCTCGCGCCTGCTGCGCAACTACATCGATCATCGCGCCAAGGGCCGCGGCACCACCCGTGCGCAGTGGATCGTACTGTTCCGATTGCGGCAGCAGGAAGGTCTGTCCCAAGTCGATCTCGCCGATGTGCTCGAACTGCAACCGATTTCGCTGGTGCGGCTGCTCGATCGCCTCGTCGAGCATGGGCTGCTGGAACGGAGGCCCGATCCCAGGGACCGCAGGGCCAACCGGTTGTTCCTGACCGAGGCCGGGCGTCTGCTGGTCGACGATCTGGATTCCTTGCGTGATGCCATCGCCATCGACGTGCTGGGGGAAATTCCGGAGCCGGCGATCAAGACCAGTCTGGAAACGCTGCGGGATATCAAGGAACGGATCAAGACGGTCGGCGAGAGCGTCGACGTGGCGGCGAAATAAACGGACGAGGAATCCGAACCATGCTCGATGACAACCAGACAGCCGCCGCGGCAAAAACCCTGCACGATCACTGGCAGGCCGGCACCAAGCTGTGCAATCTCGACCCGGCGCTGCGCCCGCGGGACCGTGCCGAGGGTTATGCCATTCAGGCCGCGATGCAGAACTATGAAAGCCTGTTCGGCTGGAAAATCGCGGCCACCAGCGAAGCCGGCCAGAAGCACATCAATGTCGCCGGTCCCTTGGCCGGATGCATCTTTGCCGAGCGGGTCATCGAAGATGGCGGCACGGCGCCGATGGCGGGCAACGAGATGCGGGTAGGGGAGCCCGAATTTGCCTTTCGCATCGGACGCAGCCTGCCGCCGCGTCGCACTCCATACTCGGTCGGGGACGTTCTCGCCGCGGTCGATACGCTGCATCCGGCGATCGAACTGCCGGATTCCCGCTTTGCCGATTTTGCCGGAGCGGGCGAAGCGCAACTGATCGCCGACAATGCCTGCGCGCATTTGTTTGTGCTGGGAGCGCCGACGGCTGCGGACTGGCGCGCGGTCGATCTGGTTGAGCACAGGCCGGTGGTGACGCTGCGCGGCCGGCGTTATGTCGGCCATGGCAGAAACGTGCTCGGCGATCCACGTATTGCGCTGACCTGGCTTGCCAATGAACTGCGGCAACTGGACATCACGCTGAAAGCAGGCGAGGTGGTGACGACGGGCACCTGCCATCCGCCGCTGCCGATTCAATCGGGCGACCGCTTCGAAGTGGACTTCGGCGGTTTCGGCAAGGTCGCCGTCGCGCTGGACTAGCCGCGCTGCGTCCGGAGCACGAGTCGTATTCCGTGTCCGGTCGCAATGCAGCGCGTAACATTCGAACGCCCGCGTCGATTCCGCATCATCGCCCGGTTGCGTCGTTGCACGGCAATGTTGTAACGGAAGCGCGCGTCGCCAGTTCTTTGCGCGACGGCAAGCCAATCGGGGGCGCGCGATGGACGAATTCAATGGACGAATGATTGCCTGTCAGATTTTGATCACGGGCCTGATCGCGCGGGTCGCCAACAATTCGCCGAATCCCCTGACGTTTCTCACCGATTTTCGCGATGAGATCAAAGCGGTGGTAGGCGGGATCAATATCGCCGGAATGGAAAATTCGGACCGCGTGCGGCACACCGCGCAGCAGACCGTCGATGAATTGTTTTCGCTGATGAAGCCGCCGAGCACCGATTGATCCGCGCGTCGGCGACCGGAAGCGTTTAGAACCATTTCAATCTGTGGCTATAAAATCACGCCGAAACGTAATCGTTCGCGTGAACCGGGTGCATGATTTAGAATCTATATTAGAATCGTTTTGATCTGGACAGATTCAAATAACGCCGCGCCGATATTAGACCTATTCGCGTTGACCCGAATTTTCCTGCTGGATACCAAAACCCCTGGGACGCTCATTGCCGGTCGACCAGGGGTGAGCAAATTGGAAATCCAAAGGGGCGGATCATGGGCCAGGCGAAACTGCCGAGATCGTTGCGCTCAATCGCAGCAGCAGGTCAAGTTCAGGAACATTCGGAGAGCTATTCCGGCAAACGAGTTTCGGCGGTGGCCGGCTTGATCGCCGTCGCCTCGTTCTCCGGCGCCGAAGCGCAGCAATCGAACCTGCCGCCGGTGATGGTCGATGCTCCCGTCGCGCGCCCGCGCCCCGCCGCAACACGGCCTTCGGCGGATCAGGTGAGGGCGCGCAGTGCGCTGCGCCGCGCAGCGCGGCGCGCGCAACCGGCGCAAGTGGCAGCGGTGCCGTTTCCCAACGCCGCCGGCTTGCGCGCCGACCGCGATCCCTACGCCAACCCGTCGGCGCCCTATTTGGCCACCGGGGTACAGGCCTCCAGCAAGTTTCCGCAGCCGATCGCCAACACGCCGAAATCGATCACCGTCCTGACCAAGGACGTCCTGGAAGACAAGAACGCCACCACGCTGAAGCAGGCGCTGCTGAGCACGGCGGGGGTAACGCTGGGAACCGGCGAGGGCGGCAATGCCTTCGGCGACCGCTTCTTCATTCGCGGCTTCGACGCGCGCAACGACGTTTTCATCGATGGGGTGCGCGATCCCGGCGTCAGCGTCCGCGAAAATTTCTTCACCGAACAGGTCGAGATTTTGCGCGGGCCCGGCTCGTCCTTTGCCGGACGCGGCACCACCGGCGGCGCCATCAACATCGTCACCAAACAGGCCACCACCGCCGGCAATTTCTACAACATGGATACCACCTTCGGCACCGACATGACCAAGCGCATCGTGCTGGACGCCAACCAGGTGATCAGCCCGACGCTCGCAGTGCGCGCCGGCGGCCTGTTCCAGGAAGCCAATATAGCCGGCCGCGACCGCGTCAGGGACGACCGCAACGGCGGCTTCGGGGCGGTGGCCTGGACGCCATTCGACGCGGTGAAGGTGACGGCGAACTACATCCACACCAATTTGCACGGATTGCCGGACTTCGGCGTGCCGTATTACCGGCCCAGCACGGCGACCACCGCCGGCGGACCGTTCCCGGATTTCGGCGTCAACCGTGCAAATTTCTACGGCTTCCCCAACCGCGACTATTCCAACATCACGCAGGACATCGGGACCGTGAACGCCGAAGTCGTAATCAGTCCCGAACTGACCGTGAGCAACAAGACCAGGGTACAGCGCTCGGTGCTCGACTACGTCGGGACATTGCCGGAAGCGCCGGTCATCACCAATCCGAATCCGCTGCTGTGGACGCTCAGCGCCAATCCCCAAAGCCGCTACCAGACCACGGAGGTTGTCGCCAACCAGACCGAGGCGGCGTACAAATTCGACACCGGCCCGTTCAGGCACAACGCCGTCTCCGGCCTCGAAATTTCGCGTGAACACGTCAGCATCGACAGATATGCGGGGCTTAGTTCCGAAGCGTTGCCCGGCGGTTTCAGCGGTTCCGGTTCGCTCACCGGCGTGAACATATTCAACCCGCAGTTCACTGACCTTCCGTTCGGCACCAACCCGCAACTGACCGGGTTGCCGACCACCGTCTCGGTTGGTACGCAGAGTTTTTACGTCCTCGATACCGCCAATTACAACGACGTGCTGTTTCTGAACGGCGGCGTTCGCTTTGACAATTACGGCATCAATACCACCGGCTATGCAACCGTGAACGCCAAACCGAACACGTTCGGTTCACAGGCGGCGGAATTCAGGATGATCAATTACAACGGCGGCGTTGTGTACAAGCCGCTGCCTTGGGCCAGCGTCTACGCGGCCTATGCGACTTCATCGAATCCGGTCGGCGCGGAGTTCGACGGCACCGCCGCCCAATATGGCGGCCTGGCGCCGGTCCTGAACGGCAACCTGACCCAGATTTTCGGACCCGAGCAAAATCAGGCGGCGGAAGTCGGCACCAAGTTCGAACTGTTCGACAAGCGCCTGCTGGTCACGGCGGCGCTGTTCCAGACGGAAAAGGAAAACGCCCGCGAGTCGCGCAATGTCACCGCGGCAACGGCAACGGCAGCGTGTCCGTTTCCCGCTCCGGCACCGGTGGGCAACATCTCCTGCATCACGGCGGGCGCCGCTTATCGTATCCAAGGCATCGATCTCGGCGTCGCCGGCAAGATCACCGACAAATGGAGCCTCTTCGGCGGCCTTGTGCTGATGGATACGAAGGTTACGAAGTCGCTGATTCCGCCGGCGAACACCGCGCTGTATTCCACCAATGTCGGCCTGCCGCTGTCCAATGTCGCACATCAATCGTTCAGCCTGCTGACCAAGTACCAGGTCACCGACATCTGGGAAGTCGGCGGACAGGCGGTATATCGCTCGAAGATCTACGGCGGCACCTTCCTTGCCGCCAACCAGGGAACCCAGCTTCCGGGCTACTGGCGCTTCGACGCCTTCGCCGAAGCACAGATCGACAAGCACTGGAAGGTCAAGCTGTTCGTGAACAACGTCTTCAACAAGCTCTATTACGACGCGTTGTACCAGAGCGCCGCGCCGTTCGTTCTCGAAGCGCCGGGGCGCGCGGCTTATATTGTGTTGTCGGCAAGGTACTGATCGCTCCCTTTCCTCAGCAGGCGGGGCAGAGGCGACGACTGAAGCGGGGACGTTGAACTGAATGCTGATCTGCGTGCCCGACGTTCTGAGCAAGGCCGACGTGGCGGATTTCCGCCGCGTCATGGATGCCTGCGATTGGGAAGACGGCCGTTCCACCGCGGGCGCGCAGTCGGCGCTGGTGAAGAAGAACCAGCAGTTGCCGCCGGACGGCGAGGTGTCGCGGCAGCTCGGCAACCGCGTTGTTTCGGCGCTTACCGCCAGTCCGCGGTTCATCTCGGCCGCGATCCCGTTGCAGATATTTCCGCCGCTGTTCAACCGCTACGCGGCCGCGGACGGCCATCACTTCGGCCTCCACGTCGACAACGCGGTGCGCGGAGATCGTCTGACCGGCCTGCGCATCCGCACCGATCTGTCGGTGACGCTGTTTTTGTCCGAGCCGGACGAATATGACGGCGGCGAGCTGATGATCGAGGACAATTTTGGTTCCCATGAAATCAAGCTGCCGGCCGGCGATCTCGTACTTTATCCTGCGTCCAGTTTGCATCTGGTGACGCCGGTCACGCGAGGGTTACGCGTTGCGTCTTTTTTCTGGCTGCAGAGCATGGTACGGGATGCTCACGTCCGCAGCCTGATCTTCGATCTCGACACCGCCATTCAGGCCCTTGTGGAACGTCTCGGGCGAGATGACCCTGAAACGGTCAAATTGACCGGTATCTATCATAACCTCATCCGCATCTGGGCCGACGTATGAAACCGTCCTTTCGAGCCAACTACGGGGCGATCCTTGCACTCGCGACGTTGTCGCTCGCATCGCCCGTTCTTGCACAGCAGAAGGCGGCGCCTGCCCCGCAAACGCCGGCCCTGAATCAACCGGTGGTTCAAGCGCCGGCCGTTCAAGCCCCGGCTGTGCCGCCCCCGCAGGCTCCGGCGGCCAGTCAACCTGCGCCGACATCGCTTACGCCTGACGCCGCGGGCGGCGCGAGGTCCCTCAGGTCCGAGACGGCGGCGCTTCGCGAACTGTCGCCGTGGTCGATGTTCCAGTCCGCCGACGTCCTGGTCAAGGCGGTGATGATCGGCCTTGCATTCGCGTCGCTGCTGACCTGGACCATCTTCATCGCGAAAATGATCGAGCTTTCCATTGCGCGGCGCAAACTCAAGAGCGCGCTCAACAAGATCAGCGACTCCCGTTCGCTGGCGGAAGCCCAGTTCGCGCTCGGCGCAAAAGAGGGCGTGCTGTCGTCATTTCTTGCCGCCGCCATGCGCGAAGCGCGGCTGTCGGCGGGAATTTCGTCCGACAGCGGCATCAAGGAACGCGCGGCGTCGAGCTTTGCCGAGATCTTGCGCGCCGAGGCGCGCCGCATCCGGCTCGGCATGGGACTGCTCGCCACCATCGGCGCGACCTCGCCATTCGTCGGACTGTTCGGCACCGTGTGGGGCATCATGAACAGTTTTATCGGAATCTCGAAAGCGCAGACCACCAACCTCGCGGTGGTCGCACCCGGTATCGCCGAGGCGCTGCTCGCCACCGCGATCGGTCTGGTCGCGGCAATCCCCGCCGTCATCATCTACAATCACTTCGCGCGTGTGACCAAAACCTATCTCGAACAGGTCAGCCGCGCCTCCGGGTCCGCCGGACGGCTGTTGTCGCGCGACCTCGATCGCACCCATGGTAGTTCTCTTGGCGGCGTGCATGCGCGCGCGGCGGAGTAGGCGATGGGCGCATCGATCGCGGAAGGCGGGCTGGACGACGACGAGGAGTTCGCCGAAGCGCACGAAATCAACGTCACGCCGTTCATCGACGTGATGCTGGTGCTGCTGATCATCTTCATGGTGGCCGCGCCGCTGTCGACGGTCGATCTTCCGGTCGACCTGCCGTCCTCCACCGCGACGCCGCAGAAGAAGCCGGACAAGCCGACCTACGTCTCGATCAAGTCCGATCTTGCGGTCGCCATCGGCGAAACCATGGTCAAGCGCGTCGACCTCGTCCGCACCCTGGATTCGACCGCCGAAGCCGGCAAGGACCGCTTCATCTTCCTGCGCGCCGACCGCGCGGTGCCCTATGGCGAGATGATGGACGTGCTGGAAATTCTGCGCGCCGGAGGTTATTCCAAGATCAAGCTGGTGGCCCTGGAAGGCGTCGCGGACAGCGCGCCGCAGCCGCCAGCCGCCGAGAATCCGAAGCCTTGAATGGCGCTGAGCCCGGATGCCTGATTTCGACACCGAACAACAGCCGTCGCGGCGGCTCTGGATTTTCGCAGGCGTCGCGGCGCTTGCGCTGCATCTCGGCTGCGCGGCACTGGCGGTCGCCCATATGCAGACCGACGATCCCGACGATACGCTCGGCGCGCCGGCGATCGAGATCGGCCTGGAAATGATGGCGCCGCGTGTCGAGGTCACCGATCTGCCGCCGGGGCCGGATACCGATGCTTCGGTCGCGTCCCCGGCGCTTGCCGAGCAGCAGGCGGCGGTCAAGGACACCGAGCTTCCCAAGGACGTGCCGACCGAAACCGAAGATCCCGACCGCGTGGTGACGGCGAACGATTCTCCAAAACCGAAGGAGGAAGAGCCGGAAATCGCCGCGGTGCAGACCTCGGCCTCGACGGAATCGGTCGCGGCGGAAGCCACGGCAACGCCGAGTTCCGAGGCGATACCCGACGGTCCGCGCTCGGTCGCGCCGGCGGTGGGCAGCGGCGAGAGCATGCGCCGGCTCAAGGCGACCTGGCAGAAGGAACTGGTCGCTCATCTCGACAAGCACAAACGCTACCCTGCGCAGCGCCAGCAAAAGAGCGCCGAGATCGTGGTCTCCTTCGCGCTCGACCGCAGCGGCCACGTGCTCTCCACCAGCATCATGAAAGGTTCCGGCGATGCCGCGTTCGACGAGGCGGCGCTGGCCATGGTGCGCCGTTCCGACCCCGTGCCGCGGCCCCCGCCGCTGGTGGCCGACGAGGGTCTGACGTTTACGCTGCCGGTGATCTTTCGCGTGAAGGGGAGGAGCTGAGTCTTAGTTGGCTGAGTGAGTTACCTGGGCTGTTGCCTTCAAGCTGCTCGAGCAAGTCAGACCCGGCCTTAATTGTGATCGAAACCCAGCCCAATTAATGCGGCGATGGCGGTATACCAAATGGCCCTTTCATGGTCATGAAGATTCCAAACGCGAAACCCAGAAGTCCCAGCACTATCCAAAAACCGTATCTGGTCTTTTTCAACGTCTTGCTCTTGTTGCTGGCTCTGTAGAAAGTTGTCCAGTTCAGCTTGGGATACTTCGTCTCCAGCGCGACTAAATAGGTGTTGATCTTGTTGATTGTACTGTCGATTCCTAAAAAACGAACGAACCCGAGCAACGCGATCACGAACGGAAGCCATGCCGATACGGTGGCGACGATCTGCTGAGTCGCAGAAAAGGAAAAGACCGCCGTCGCGCCGGCTGCTCCAACCGCGTATACTTCGGTCTTCTCGATGATATCGATGTTCTTACTGATCAGGTCGCGGCAGGACTTATATTCTTCGATGAGTAATCTATCCTCAACACTTTCGTCACTCACGGCGCTATACCTTTCGGCTGCATCGTCTCTATATCATTGCGTCAGCGCCAGTAATACCGGAACCCGACATAGACGATGACAAGGCAGGCGAAGATCAGCGCTACGGGCAACCTCGACTTTACCGGCGCGCCGGCGGGTGCGGGCTTGGGCCGCGGCGCCGGCCGTTTGAAGGCCGTGACATTGTCCGTCACGTAATCGCTCGGGCCGGGCCGGACGTCCGGCGGCGCGCCGGCGCCGCCCATCTGCGTGTAGTAACTCTTGTAGAGCAGATTGATGGTGGCGTCGGTTGCCTGCGCTTCCGTCATGTCGTTGAGAAACGCCTTGTAGCGGAGCAGGAATCGCTGAGCTTCGACGGGCAGGGCGGAGGAGCCGTTCAGCTTCGCCATCATTTTCCAGGTCGCGAAATCGGCGCGGGCCTGGGTATCGGCGCGCCGTGCGATCATCTTATCCGGGGCTTTGATCAAGGCTGCCTCAAGTCGTTGATGTGCGGGGTCGCATGACGGCAGTCTTTCATTGCGCGAACTGTTTGTCTTCAATAAGTCGCGCGGCCGCCGGAAATATCGAACACGGCGCCGGTGGAAAACGCGCAATCCTCCGAGGCCAGCCATGCCACCATCGCCGCCAGTTCTTCCACCAGCACGAAGCGGCCCTTCGGAATCTTGGAGAGCATGAAGTCGATATGCTGCTGCGTCATCTGATCGAAGATCGCGGTTCTCGCCGCCGCCGGCGTCACGGCGTTGACCGCGATCTCGTGACCGGCGAGCTCCTTGCCGAGCGATTTGGTCAGCGCGATAAGCCCGGCCTTGGAGGCGGAATAATGCGCCGCGTTGGGGTTACCTTCCTTGCCGGCGATCGAGGCGATGTTGACGATGCGGCCGTAGTTCCGTTTCACCATTCCCGGCACCACCGCCTTGCAGCAGATGAACGGACCGTCGAGGTTGATGCGCAGCACCTTGCGCCATTCGTCGAGGTCGGTATCCCACACCGTCTTGTTGATTCCGGCGATGCCGGCATTGTTGACCAGGATGTCGATCTTGCCGAACGCGGCGAGCGTGGCGTCGCGCGCTTTCTCGACCGCGGCGAGATCGGAGACGTCGACGGCGAACGCGGTGACGCCGCCGCCGATTTCTTTGGCGGTTTTCTCCGCAAATGGCTGGTCGTGATCCCAGATCGCGACCCTGGCGCCGGAAGCCGCAAAACGCTCGGTAATCGCGCGGCCAAAGCCCTGCGCGCCGCCGGTGACGACGGCGCAGCGGCCGTTGAGATCGATGTTGTTCATGGTGGTCCTCTTTCTAAAAACGAAAATCTCATCGTCATTCCGGGATGCGCCTCTTGGCGCAGACCCGGAATCCATACTCACGACGGTGGTTATGGATTCCGGGCTCGCGACTTCGTCGCGCCCGCGAATGACGGTTGGTTACAGCGTCCAGCCGCCGTCGATGATGTGGGCGACGCCGGTGGTGAAGGCGCTCTCGTCGCTGGCGAGGTACACCGCGAGCGCGCCGATCTCGTCGGCGGTGCCGAGCCGCCCCATCGGCTGCCGGCTCACGAACATGTCGCGGCCGCCGGGCCCGGCGGCTTCGGCGCGGTTCAGCATCGACGGCGTCTCGATGGTGCCCGGGCAGATGGCGTTGCAGCGGATGCCCCGGGTGATGAAGTCGGTCGCCACCGCCCGGGTCAGTGCGGCGACGGCGGCCTTGGTGGCGCCGTAGACGTAGCGGTTGGGCGCTGCCTTGAACACGCCGGCAGCCGAGGAGATGTTGACGATCGAACCGCGGCCGGCCTCCAGCATGCCGGGCAGGAACGCCCGGATGGTCCGGTGCATCGACTTGACATTGAGGTCGAACGAGAAATCCCAGTCCGCGTCGGAGCATTCCAGCACGGTGCCGTGATGCACGAAGCCCGCGGCGTTGAGCAGGATGTCGATCTTGCCGACGCGCCGGGCCATCGCATCGACGGCGGCGCTGTCGCGCACGTCGAGTTTTGCCACCTCCGGCACGCCGTCGTTTTTCAGAAGCGCCAGCTTACCCTCGTCGATGTCGGTCGCAAACACCTCCGCGCCTTCGCGGGCAAAGGCCACCGCGCAGGCGCGGCCGATCCCGACCGCCGCCGCGGTCACGAATGCGCGTTTGCCTCTCAGGCGATCGGACATGGATTTCCTCCGTATGATTATTCCGTCATGGCCGGGCTTGTCCCGGCCATCCACGTCTTTCTTCGCAGGGTCGCCGGAGAAAGACGTGGATCCCCGGCACAGGGCCGGGCATGACGAAGGTAGGTGTCAATGATTATCCCGCGCCACCCCGACGGTGCCGGCGATGTTGCGGTAGCGCGTTGCGAGTTCGAGGCAGGCGCCGGTGGATTGCTGGCCGACGGTGTCGCGGTACAGTTCCTGCCAGGGGGTCTGGTTTTTCGGATACGGAAACCCGCCCATCGCCTTCAGCTCGGCGAAGCGCTGCTTCAGTTCGTCGGGCGAGATCAGGATGTTCGCGTCGCCCTTGTTGAGGTCGATGCGGACGCGGTCGCCGGTCTTGAGCACGGCAAGGCCGCCATTGGCCGCGGCCTCGGGCGAGGCGTTGAGGATCGACGGCGAGCCGGAGGTGCCGGATTGGCGACCGTCGCCGATGCAGGGCAGCGCGGTGATGCCTTTCTTGATCAGCGCCGCAGGCGGCTGCATGTTCACGACCTCGGCGCCGCCGGGATAGCCGATCGGCCCGACGCCGCGCACGAACAGCATGCAGTGCTCATCGATGTTCAGCGATTCATCGTCGATACGATGGTGATAATCTTCCGGTCCCTCGAACACGATGGCGCGGCCCTCGAAGGCTTCGGGGTCGTTCGGATTGGACAGATAGCGGTCGCGGAATTCCTTCGAGATCACGCTGGTCTTCATGATCGCCGAATCGAACAGATTGCCGCGCAGCACGATGAAGCCGGCATCCTTCACCAGCGGCTTGTCGTAGGTCCGGATCACGTCGCTGTCGGGAAGCGGCGCCTGCCGGCAGTTCTCGCCCATGGATTTGCCGTTGACGGTCAGCGCATCTTCATGGATGCGCTTGTGCTTGATCAATTCGCGTATCACGGCCGGCACGCCGCCGGCGCGGTGATATTCCTCGCCGAGATAGAAGCCTGCGGGCTGCATGTTGACCAGCAGCGGAACGTCATGGCCGACCGTCTGCCAGTCCTCGATCGACAGTTCGACGCCGACATGCCGCGCCAGCGCATTGATGTGGATCGGCGCGTTGGTGGAGCCGCCGATCGCCGAATTGACGACGATGCAGTTCTCGAACGCCTTGCGGGTCAGGAAGTCGGAGGGTTTCAGATCTTCCCACACCATCTCGACCGCGCGTTTTCCCGTCTCGTAGGCAATCTGGCCGCGCTCGCGATACGGCGCGGGGATCGCAGCGCAACCGGGCAGCGAAAAGCCCAGCGCTTCCGCCAGCGAATTCATGGTCGATGCCGTGCCCATGGTGTTGCAGTGGCCGACCGACGGCGCCGATGACGCCACGATATCCATGAATTCCTCATAGTCGATCCTGCCGGCGGCCATCTCTTCGCGCGACTTCCAGACCACGGTGCCCGAACCGGTGCGCTCGCCATTGTGCCAGCCGTTCAGCATCGGCCCGCCGGACAGGACGATGGCCGGAATATTGACGGTCGCCGCCGCCATCATGCAGGCGGGGGTGGTCTTGTCGCAGCCGGTGGTCAGCACCACGCCGTCCAGCGGATAGCCGAACAGGATTTCCACCAGCCCGAGATAAGCAAGGTTGCGGTCGAGCGCGGCGGTGGGGCGCTTGCCGGTTTCCTGAATGGGATGGGTCGGGAATTCCATGGCGATGCCGCCGGCCTCGCGGATGCCCTCGCGCACCCGATGGGCAAGTTCGAGGTGGTGGCGGTTGCACGGCGACAGGTCGTTGCCGGTCTGCGCGATGCCGATGATCGGCTTGCCGGACTGCAATTCGTGGCGGGTCAGCCCGTAGTTCAGGTAGCGCTCGAGATAAAGCGCGGTCATTCCGGGATTATGGGGGTTGTTGAACCATTCGCTGGATCGGAGCTTCCGCCTCGCGATACCGGTTATCGGCTTGTTCATTGTTTCTCCCGCAGCGCACGCGCCTTATTTGTGTGCGTAATGTTTTTGAGCCTTCGTCATGCCCCGCCTTGTGCCGGGCATCACGTTTTGCGGCGCCGACCAAGAAAGACGTGGATGGCCGGGACACGTCCGGCCATGACGGCTGTTTTTTGGTCGCGGCCGATGTTTGCATGCCGCCGCATGGTTCGCAACGTTGCAGCCAGCGGTAACCCCCTACGACTTTGATCCAACGACAATTTCGAAAAAGTCTGGTATGACCGCCGTCAAAATAGAAAAGGCCACGGCTGCTGCCGGATGGCTGCGAGCGTTTGGGAGGGACTGGTATGGCGTCAGTGCAGATTCACGACGTGCGGAAGTCATTTGGGGGCTTTGAGGTCCTGCACGGGGTCAGCGTTCCGATCGAGGACGGCGCGTTCGTCGTGCTGGTAGGTCCGTCCGGTTGCGGCAAGTCGACCTTGCTGCGGATGCTGGCGGGGCTGGAGAACATCACCTCCGGCACGATTTCGATCGGCGACCGCGTGGTCAACAACGTCCAGCCCAAAGAGCGCGACATCGCCATGGTGTTCCAGAATTATGCGCTCTATCCGCATATGACGGTGGCCGACAATATGGGATTTTCCTTAAAACTGCGCGGCGCGAGCAAGGAAGACATCGACAAGGGCGTCAGGCGCGCCGCCGAGATCCTGGCGCTGACGCCGCTGCTGGATCGCTATCCGCGGCAATTGTCGGGCGGCCAGCGCCAGCGCGTCGCCATGGGCCGCGCCATCGTCCGCGATCCGCAGGTGTTCCTGTTCGACGAGCCGCTGTCCAACCTCGACGCCAAGCTGCGCGTCGCGATGCGCACCGAGATCAAGGAACTGCACCAGCGGCTGAAGACCACCACGGTCTACGTTACCCACGACCAGATCGAGGCCATGACCATGGCCGACAAGATCGTGGTCATGCATGACGGCATCGTCGAGCAGATCGGCACGCCGCTCGAACTCTACGACCGGCCGGACAATCAGTTCGTCGCCGGCTTCATCGGTTCGCCGGCGATGAATTTCCTGCATGGCAAGGTCAAGGTGAACGGATCGGCCGTCTTCGAAGGGCCCAACGGGGTCAAGCTGCCGCTGCCCGGCGCGCCGCCCCATTCAGACGGCAAGCCCGTGGTGTACGGCGTCCGGCCCGAGCATTTCACCATCGCCGATGACGGCGCGGAAGCCGAGATCGTGGTGGTGGAGCCGACCGGATCGGAAACCCAGGTCTTTGCCAAGCTCGGCGGCGAGCAGGTCGTCGCGGTGTTCCGCGAACGTCATCAATTCAATCCGGGCGACAAGGTCCGGCTTAAACCAGATCCCGCGCTGGTGCATCTGTTCGACGGCGCCACCGGGAAGCGTTTGTGATTTTTTTAGAAGAAGCATTGGTCGATAAAACAGCCAATCAACAGTGGAGAAAAACGCAAGATGACTGACTTTACACCGGATCGGCGCTCGTTGCTCAAGGGCGGCGCTGTCACGATGGCCGCCGCGGCGACGATGTCGGCCGATCAGTTGCTGAACTATGCGACGGCCTGGGCGCAGGCCTCGCAGTGGAAGCCCGAAAAAGGCGCCAAGATCAACCTGCTGCGCTGGAAGCGATTCGTCGAGGCCGAAGATGCCGCCTTCATGAAAATGGTCGAAGCCTTCCAGAAGGCGACCGGTGTCACCGTGACGGTTTCCAACGAATCCTTCGACGATCTGCAGCCCAAGGCATCGGTTGCCGCCAACACCGGGCAGGGCCTCGATATGGTGTGGGGCCTTTATTCGCTGCCGCATTTGCTGTCGACCAAAGTCACCGACGTCGCTGACGTCGCGAATTATCTTGGCGGCAAGTATGGCGGCTGGACCAAGTCGGCCGAGGACTACTGCAAGGTCGGCAATAAGTGGGTCGGCATTCCCATCGCAGCCACCGGGGGGCTTCTCAACTATCGCATCGCCGCCTGTGAAAAAGCCGGGTTCAAGGAGTTCCCGAAAGACACCGCGGGCATGCTTGAAATGTTCAAGGGACTGAACAAGAACGGCACTCCCGGCGGCATGGCGCTGGGCCACGCCTCGGGCGACGCGAACGGCTGGCTGTACTGGGCGCTGTGGGCGTTCGGCGGCAATCTTGTCGATGCCAACGACAAGGTCGTCATCAATTCTCCTGAAACCGCGGCATCGCTTGAATACATCAAGCAGCTTTACGCCACTTTCATTCCAGGCACGGTCTCGTGGAACGACAGCTCGAACAACAAGGCTTTCCTTGCCGGTCAGCTCCATTGCACCAACAATGGTATCTCGATCTACGTCGCGGCCAAGAAGGAGAACCCGGCCATTGCCGAAGATATGAACCACGCCTACCTGCCGGTCGGGCCGCTCGGCAAGCCGGCCGAACTGCATCTTGCATTCCCGATGTTGATCTTCAATTTCACGAAGTCGCCGCAGGCGTGCAAGGCTCTCACCGCGTTCATGCTTGAAGCGGATCAGTTCAATCCGTGGATCGAGGGCGCGCAGGGCTACCTCTCGCACTTCCTCAACGCCTACGACAACAACCCGATCTGGACCGCGGATCCCAAGACCACGCCGTATCGCGACGTCGCCAAGCGGGCGCGGACGCCCGCCGGTCTCGGAACGCTGGGCGAAAACGCGGCGGCGGCGATTGCCGACTTCATCGTGGTCGACATGTTCGCCAACTATTGCACGGGCCGCGAAGACGTTAAGGGCGCGATGGCTTCGGCGGAGCGCCAGGCCAAGCGTCTGTACCGCTCGTAAGCGACACCTGCTGGCGCGGGTCTTTCCCGCGCCAGCTCTTTTGAATTTCGGAGCGGAAACCAAATGAGCTCGATTCCGGCGACTGCGGATATTCCGCGCAGGGCGATCCAGGAGTATTCCTTCTGGCAGCGTCTGCGCCTGAACAACGACTGGGTTTCGTTCTGGTTCATGGTACCGGCCGGAGCATTCCTCCTCCTTTTCCTGGCCTATCCGCTCGGGCTCGGCGTCTGGATGAGTTTCACCGATGCCCGTATCGGCCGCGACGGTGTCTTCATCGGCACGGAAAACTACCAATGGCTGTGGGACGACGCCGTTTTCTGGCTCTCGGTTTTCAACACGCTGGTCTACACGGTCGTCGCAAGCGCCATTAAATTCGCGATAGGGCTGTATCTGGCGCTGCTGCTCAATCGCAGCATGCCGTTCAAGGCGCTGATCCGCGCGGCGATCCTGGTTCCGTTCATTGTGCCGACGGTGTTGTCCGCGATCGCGTTCTGGTGGATCTACGACGCGCAGTTCTCCATCATCTCATGGTCGCTGATGAAGCTCGGCCTGATCGACCGGTACATCAATTTTCTCGGCGACACCACGCTGGCCCGGGCGAGCGTTATTTTCGCCAATATCTGGCGCGGCGTTCCGTTCGTCGCGATCACCCTGCTCGCCGGCCTGCAGACGGTGTCGCCGTCGCTGTACGAAGCCGCGACCCTCGATGGCGCCACCAATTGGCAGCGCTTCCGTTTCATCACCTATCCGTTGCTGACGCCGATCATCGCGGTGGTGATGACGTTCTCGGTGTTGTTCACGTTCACCGACTTCCAGCTGATCTGGGCGTTGACGCGCGGCGGACCGGTCAATTCCACGCATTTGATGGCGACGCTGAGTTACCAGCGCGGAATTCTCAGCGGGCGGCTCGGCGAGGGCGCGGCGATCGCCACGGCGATGATCCCGTTCCTGCTGGCCGCCATTACGATTTCCTGGTTCGGAATGCAGCGCCGGAAGTGGCAGCAAGGTTCAGACAAATGACGGATTCCGCTGCGTCCAGCAAACTCGCGGTCGTCGCGACCGCGGCCAACGACGACAATAGCGACGGCATGAGCTATCTCGAATCGCTGCCCCGGCGGCTGGTCACGCTGTATTTTCCGCTGTTCGTGATCGTGGTCGTATTGCTGTTTCCGTTTTACTGGATGGGCCTGACATCGATCAAGCCGGATGAGCAGCTGATCGACATGGAGAAATACAACCCGTTCTGGGTCGTCCATCCCACATTCAAGCACATCAGCAAGCTGCTGTTCGAGACTGAATATCCGCGCTGGCTCTGGAACACGATGTATGTCGCGGCGGCCTCAACCGCGTTGTCGATCACCGCAAGCGTGCTTGCAGCCTACGCGATCGTGCGGCTGCGGTTCAGGGGAGCCGAGGTGGTCGGCGTCACGATCTTCATGGCTTATCTGGTGCCGCCGTCGATCCTTTTCATTCCGCTGGCGTCGGTGATCCAGGCCTACGGCCTGTTCGACTCGCCGATCGCGCTGATTCTCGTCTATCCCACGCTTCTGATCCCGTTTTCGACGTGGCTGCTGATGGGATACTTCAAGACGATTCCGTTCGAACTGGAGGAATGCGCGCTGATCGACGGTGCGACCCGTTGGCAGATACTGACCCGCATCGTGCTGCCGCTCGCCGTTCCCGGCCTGATTTCCGCATTCATCTTCTCATTCACGATTTGCTGGAACGAGTTCATCTACGCGCTGACCTTCCTGCAATCGACGCAGAACAAGACGGTGCCGGTAGCGATCGTCAATGAGTTTGTCGATGGCGACATCTACAAGTGGGGATCGCTGATGGCCGGCGCGCTGGTCGGTTCGCTGCCGCTGGTCATTCTCTACGCGTTCTTCGTCGAGCATTATGTGTCGGCGATGACCGGCGCGGTGAAGGAGTAGCACACCGTCATTCCGGGATGCGCCGCTTGGGGCGCAGGCCCGGAAATCCATAACCGCCGATCGTGGGTATGGATTCCGGGCTCGCTCCCTTCGGTCGCGCCCCGGAATGACGACGATCAACAAAAAGAAAAGGAACGTCCCCCTTGCACATCCTCATTCTCGGCGCGGCCGGTATGGTCGGGCGCAAACTGACCGAACGCCTGCTGCGCGACGGCCGTCTTGGCAGCAACGACATCACGCGGATGACGCTTCAGGACGTGGTGGAACCGGCGAAGCCCGCCAATGCCGGCTTCCCGGCGGAGACGATTGCCGGCGATTTTGCCGTGGCGGGCTTTGCGGAAAAACTGGTCTCCGCCCGGCCCGATGTGATCTTTCACCTGGCGGCGATCGTCTCCGGCGAGGCCGAGCTCGATTTCGACAAGGGCTATCGCATCAATCTCGACGGCACGCGGATGCTGCTCGACGCCATCAGGCTGATCGGCGGCGGCTACAAGCCGCGGGTGGTGTTCACGTCGTCGATCGCGGTGTTCGGCGCGCCGTTCCCCGACGCGATCGGCGACGAGTTCTTCCACACCCCGCTGCTCAGCTACGGCACCCAGAAGGCGATCGGCGAACTGCTGCTGGCCGACTATTCGCGCCGCGGGTTCATGGACGGTATTGGCATCCGGCTGCCGACCATCTGCATCCGTCCCGGGCTGCCCAACAAGGCGGCATCCGGATTCTTCTCCAACATCCTGCGCGAACCGCTCGCCGGCAAGGAGGCCGTGCTGCCGGTATCCGAGGAGGTCCGGCACTGGCATGCCTCGCCGCGTTCGGCGGTCGGCTTCCTGATCCACGCTGCGACCATGGACAGTACAACCGCGGGCGCGCGCCGCAATCTCACCATGCCCGGCCTGTCGGCCACCGTCGGCGAAGAGATCGCGGCCTTGAAACGGGTGGCCGGAGACAGGGTGGCCGCACGGATCAGGCGGGAACCCGACGCTTTCATCATGGGGATTGTCGACGGCTGGCCGCGGAACTTCGATGCCAGCCGGGCTCAAAAACTCGGCTTTACCACCGCGGAAAAGACTTTCGATGATATCATTCGTATCCATATAGAGGACGAACTCGGCGGCAGTTTCGTCGCATAACATGCAGTGTCGTCTCCGCGAAGGCGGGGACCCATAACCCCTGGCGTTCGTGATACAGAAGGCCTTGGCCCAGCGCCTAAACGGGACGACACGGCGTATGGATTCCCCGCCTTCGCGGGGACGACAAAGGGAGAACAACCATGACAGCCAGCATCGTCGGATGGGCGCACACGCCATTCGGAAAGTTCGACACCGAGACTGTCGAGAGTCTTGTGGTCAAGGTTGCGACGGAGGCGCTTGACGATGCCGGCATTTCGGCTGACGACGTTGACGAGATCGTGCTTGGGCATTTCAACGCCGGCTTTTCGCCGCAGGATTTTACCGCCTCGTTGGTGCTGCAGGCCGATCCGCGCTTGCGGTTCAAGCCGGCGACGCGGGTCGAGAACGCCTGCGCCACCGGGTCGGCGGCGGTGCATCAGGGCGTCCGCGCGATCGAGGCGGGCGCCGCAAAGATCGTGCTGGTGGTAGGCGTCGAGCAGATGACGCGCACGCCGGGACCGGAGATCGGCCGCAACCTGCTGCGCGCGTCGTATCTGCCCGAGGACGGCGACACCCCCGGCGGCTTTGCCGGCGTGTTCGGCAAGATCGCGCAGGCCTATTTCCAGAAATATGGCGACCAGTCCGATGCGCTGGCGATGATCGCCGCCAAGAACCACAAGAACGGCGTCGCCAATCCCTATGCCCAGATGCGCAAGGACTTCGGCTACGAGTTCTGCCGTTCGGAAAGCGAGAAGAATCCGTTCGTCGCCGGCCCGCTGAAACGGACTGACTGCTCGCTGGTCTCCGACGGCGCCGCCGCGCTGGTGCTGACGGATTCGGAAACCGCCAGGAGCATGGGCAAGGCGGTCGACATCAAGGCCACCGCGCACGCGCAGGACTTCCTGCCGATGTCCAAGCGCGACATCCTGCAGTTCGAAGGCTGCACCGTGGCCTGGCAGCGCGCGCTGCAGAAGGCCGGCGTGACGCTCTCCGACTTGTCCTTTGTCGAAACCCACGACTGTTTCACCGTCGCCGAACTGATCGAGTATGAGGCGATGGGGCTGACGCCGAGGGGGCAGGGCGCGCGGGCGATCAAGGAGGGCTGGACGCAAAAGGACGGCAGGCTGCCGATCAATCCGTCCGGCGGCCTGAAGGCCAAAGGCCATCCGATCGGCGCCACCGGCGTCTCCATGCACGTGCTGACCGCGATGCAGTTGCTCGGGCAGGCGCCGGAGGGCATGCAGATCAAGGACGCGAAACTCGGCGGCATCTTCAATATGGGCGGCGCTGCGGTGGCCAATTATGTCTCGCTGCTGGAGCCCGCGAAGTAAGCGATGAACGTTGCCGAATGGCTGGCGGCGACTGCGCGGCTGCGCCCGCATTCGCCGGCGCTGCTTACCGGCTTCGATCTCGATGCCGACTATGCCACCTTTGCGCGGCATGCCGCCGCCATCGGCGCGGCGCTGTCGCGCGATTTCGGTATCCGGCCCGGCGACCGCGTCGGCCTGTTCGCCACCAATTGCACGCAGTATCTCGAATGTCTCTACGGCATCTGGTGGATCGGCGCCGCCGCGATACCCATCAACGCAAAACTGCATGGCCGCGAAGCGGCGTGGATTTGCTCCGACGCCGGCGCGAAGCTGACATTCGTGTCCGACGACACGATCCAAGTCCTGGCTGAAGCCGCATCCGATCTGCCGGCGTCGATGCAGACGCTGTCGATGGACAGCGCTGCGTATCGCAGGCTGCGTGAGGGCGAGGGCGCCCCGACGCCGCTGGCGCGGGAGACCGACGATCTGGCCTGGCTGTTCTACACCTCCGGCACCACCGGCCGGCCGAAGGGCGTCATGCTCAGTCACGGCAATCTGGTGGCGGCGACACTGTGCTACATGGTCGATGTCGATGCTGCGACGCCGGACGACGTTTCGCTGTATGCCGCGCCGATTTCGCACGGCGCGGGCCTCTATCATCTGCCGCATGTCCGCATGGGCGGACGCCACGTCATCCCCGAATCCGGCGGCTTCGATCCCGATGAGGTGCTTAACATCGGCAGGCAGCTCGGCAATGTCGTGATGTTTGCCGCCCCCACCATGGTGCGGCGGCTGGTCGATGCCGCAAAGAAACGCGGCGACAATGGCGAGGGGCTGCGCACTGTCATTTATGGCGGCGGGCCGATGTATCTTGCCGATATCACCGACGCCATCGCCACCATGGGCCAGCGCTTTGTTCAGATCTACGGCCAGGGTGAATCGCCGATGTGCATCACATCGCTTGGCCGCCACTGGCACGCGGACACCCGGCATCCGCGCTATCTCGAGCGGCTGGCATCCGCCGGTCCGGCGCAGAGCGTGATGGAGGTTCGCATCACCGGCCCCGACGGCAGGGCGTTGCCGGCGGGCGAAACCGGCGAGATCGAAGCCAAGGGCGCGGCCGTGATGCTCGGCTACTGGAATAACCCGAGCGCCAACGCCGAGACGCTGAAAGACGGCTGGCTGCGCACGGGCGATGTCGGACGGCTCGACGAGGATGGATTTCTCACCCTGTCGGATCGCTCCAAGGACGTGATCATTTCCGGCGGCACCAACATCTACCCGCGCGAAGTCGAGGAGGCGCTGCTGACGCACGCCGACGTGCGCGAGGTGTCGGCGATCGGCGTGCCCGATCCGGACTGGGGCGAGATCGTGGTCGCATGCGTGGTGCTGGAGCAGGGCGCCGCTGCCGACGACGGAAAACTCGACGCGCATTGCCTGACGTCGATCGCTCGCTTCAAGCGGCCGAAACGCTACGTCTATCTGGATGCGTTGCCGAAGAACAATTACGGCAAGGTGCTGAAGACCGAGCTGCGCAAGATGATGGGGAGGTAAGGTCTCGTGTCCCGGGCGCGATGCGGCATTTCTTCATGCCGCTTCGCAGAACCGGGACCCACTGGGACGCATATGCCCGTCGAGCATACCGGCCCCGGCTCTGCAGCGCACCGCTACGCAGGAGCTACGCGCTGCGCTGCGTCCGGGGCACGGTGCCACGCATGCGCCCATACCCCACCGGGCCTTGATCTTGCTCAGTTCATGCCGTTACTAGCTCCCGAATGACGGCGCGATGACAGCGCTATGCGCGCCGGGAGCGAACCATGGGACCCCTGCAGGGCGTCAAGATTATCGACCTGACGACGGTGCTGATGGGGCCGTATGCGACCCAGACGCTCGGCGACTACGGCGCCGACGTCATCAAGATCGAAACCTTCGACGGCGATGTGACGCGGCTGATCGGGCCGACGCGGCATCCCGGCATGGGGCCGGTGTTTCTCAATACCAATCGCAGCAAGCGCAGCATCTGCCTCGATCTGAAGAAGGATGCCGGGCGGGACGCGCTACTGCGCCTGATCGCCGCCTCGGACGTCCTAGTCTACAACGTCCGCCCGCAGGCGATGGAGCGCTTGCGCCTCGGCTACGGGGTGGTTGCAGCCGTCAATCCGCGCCTGATCTACGCCGGCGTGTTTGGTTTCGGCCAGGACGGGCCGTATGCGGCAAAGCCCGCTTATGACGATCTGATCCAGGGCGCCACCGCGCTGCCCGCGCTGATGGCGCAGACCGGCGACGGCGTCCCGCGCTATGTTCCCAACGCGCTGGTCGATCGCATCGTCGGCCTCACCGCGGTCGGCGCGATCTGCGCCAGCCTGGTGCATCGCGATCGCACCGGGCGCGGCCAGCGGCTGGATATCCCGATGTTCGAAACCATGGCGGGGTTTGTGATGGGCGATCACATGGGAGGCCTTACGTATGAACCGCCGCTCGACAGGGGCGGCTATGCCCGGCATCTGTCGCGCGACCGGCGGCCCTACAAGACGTCCGACGGCTATATTTGCGTGATCGTCTACAACGACAAGCAGTGGGAGAATTTCTTCCGCGCCACCGGCCGCGACGATCTGCGCGGCGATCCGAAATTCGCGACCTTCGCCGGGCGCGCCGTCAACATCGACACGGTGTATGCGGAACTGGCCCGCATCTTCCAAAGCCGCACCACCGCGGAGTGGTCCGATCTGCTGAGCAGGGCCGATGTGCCGGTCATGCCGATGCACGATCTGGAAAGCATGCTGCAGGACCCGCATCTAGTGGCGACGAAATTCTTTCCGGTGGTCGATCATCCGACCGAAGGCGCGATCCGCACCATGAAGGTATCGGCAACCTGGTCGGATACTCCCGCGGAGCCGGCGCGGCTGGCGCCGCGTCTCGGCGAGCACGGCGAAAAGATCCTGGGGGAGGTCGGGTTTTCCGCGGACGAGATCGCGGCGTTGGTGCGCGACGGCGTGACTAAAACCGCAAGCCTGCAGGATTGACCGATGGACTTTGCGCTCACTCCCGACCAGGAATCGATCCGCGACGCGATTGTGAGAATCTGCGCCGGGTTCGACGACGCCTACTGGCTGAGGAAGGACAAGGAGGGCGGCTTTCCCGGCGACTTTCACAAGGCGCTGGCGGATGCCGGCTGGCTCGGCATCTGCATTCCGGAGAGCCATGGCGGCTCCGGCCTCGGCATCGTCGAGGCGGCGATCATGATGCGGACCATCGCGGAGTCCGGCGCCGGGATGTCGGGCGCCTCGGCGGTGCATATGAACGTGTTCGGGCTCAATCCCGTCGTGGTGTTCGGCAATGAGGAACAGTGCGAGCGGATGCTGCCACCGATCGTGTCGGGCGCGGAGCGGGCCTGCTTCGCCGTCACCGAGCCCAATACCGGGCTCAACACCACGCAGTTGAAAACCCGCGCCGTGCGCAGCGGCGACAAATACGTCGTCAATGGCCAGAAGGTGTGGATTTCCACCGCGCAGGTGGCCGAAAAGATCCTGCTGCTGGCGCGCACCACGCCGCTGGAAGAGGTGAAGAAACCCACCCACGGCCTCAGCCTGTTCTACACCGATCTCGACCGCAGCCGCATCGCCGTGCACGAGATCGAGAAGATGGGCCGCAAGGCGGTGGATTCCAACGAGCTGTTCATCGCCGATTTCGAGATTCCGGTCCGGGACCGTATCGGCGAAGAGGGCCGCGGCTTCGAATACATCTTGCACGGCATGAATCCCGAACGCATCCTGATCGCCGCCGAAGGGGTGGGCCTCGGCCAGTTGGCGCTGTCGCGCGCCGCCGCCTACGCAAAAACCCGCATCGTGTTCAATCGGCCGATCGGCAAGAACCAGGCGATCCAGCATCCGCTGGCGAAGAACTGGATGGAGCTGGAAGCGGCGTGGCTGATGACGCTGTCGGCGGGCTGGCAGTACGACCAGGGCCTGCCGTGCGGGCCGGCGGCCAACGCCGCCAAATATCTCGCGGGCGAGGCGAGTTTTAAGGCCTGCGAGCAGGCGGTGATGACCCATGGCGGTTTCGGCTACGCCAGGGAATACCATGTCGAGCGCTATCTGCGCGAATCGCTGATCCCGCGCATCGCCCCGATCAGTCCGCAACTGATCTTGAGTTTTATTGCCGAGAAGGTTCTCGGCCTGCCGAAGTCGTATTAGCGGAGCTCATCAAGATGATGCGGAAAACGGCCTTTAGACCGTCATTCCGGGGCGCGCGAAGCGCGAGCCCTGAATCCATAACCGCTGCCGGGAGTAGGGACACCAGGCCTGCGCCAACAGGTGCATCCGGGAATGACAACCTTGAAATTGAGCGCCGACGTGCAGTTCCACTGCCATGAGTTTCGTCACCGGCGTAGGCCTTACGGCATTCGGCAGGCATGACGGCTCCTCGACGTTGGACCTGATGAGCAAGGCCGCGGCGCAGGCCATCGCCGATGCCGGGCTGACGCGCGGCGAGATCGACGGCGTGCTGTGCGGCTATTCGACCGTGCAGCCGCATATCATGCTGGCGACCGTGTTCGCCGAGCATTTCGGCATCAAGCCGTCTTACGCCCACGCCGTGCAGGTCGGCGGCGCCACCGGTCTGGCGATGACCATGCTGGCGCATCATCTGGTCGAAGCAGGCGTGGCGCGGCATGTGCTGGTGGTCGGCGGCGAGAACCGTCTCACCGGGCAAAGCCGCGACGCCGCGATCCAGGCGCTGGCGCAGGTCGGCCATCCCGCTTACGAGGTGCCGCTGGGGCCGACCATCCCGGCCTATTACGGCCTCGTCGCGTCGCGCTACATGCATGAATACGGCGTGACCGAGCCCGACCTTGCCGAATTCGCGGTGCTGATGCGCGACCATGCGGCGGACCATCCCGGCGCACAATTCCGCGACAGGATCACGGTCGCCGACGTGATGAACTCCAAGCCGGTGGCGCTGCCGCTGAAGCTTTTGGATTGCTGTCCGGTGTCGGACGGCGGCGCGGCGTTCGTGATCAGCCGCGATGCTACGTCAGCCATCGCGGTGCGCGTACGCGGCTGCGCGCAGGCCCACACCCATCAGCACGCGACCATGGTCCCGGAATTCAGCGCGATGGGCGCGGCGATATCGCTCGAGCGTGCCAAGGCCGCTTCTGGCATCGGGATCGGCGACGTGCGGTACGCCGGCATTTACGACAGCTTCACCATCACGCTGGCGATGCTGCTGGAAGAACTGGGCCTGGCCGGCCGCGGCGAAGCGGCGGCGCGGGTGCGATCGGGATATTTCGGCTGCCGCGGCGCGATGCCGTTGAACACCCATGGCGGGCTTCTCAGCTACGGTCATTGCGGTGTCGGCGGCGCCATGGCGCACCTGGTGGAAACCCAGTTGCAGATGACCGGCCGCGCCGGCAATCGCGGGGTGCGCGACGCCTCGATCGCGCTGCTGCACGGCGATGGCGGCGTGCTGTCGTCCCATGTCAGCATGTTTCTGGAGCGGGTGCGATGACGCAGGCGCGGCAAACGATCGACGACTGGACCGCGGGCGCCGAAGCCATCGTCTATCAGTGCTGCGCGGCCTGCGACGCAAGGCAGTATTTTCGCCGCAGCTTTTGCGCCGCGTGCGGCGCGCCGGACCCGCAAGACAAGCGCGCCGCCGGCGCGGGCATCGTCTATGCCGCGTCCCTGGTGGTCCGCGCCGCGACGCCGGAGGCGCGTGCGCACGTGCCCTACAACATCGTTCTGGTCGACGCCGCCGAAGGCTTTCGCATGATGGCGCACGGCGACGGCGATCTTGAAATCGGCGACCAAGTAACGGCGCAATATCGGTACTTCGCCGGCCGCCTCGTTCCCCACTTTGCAAGGATCAAACCATGAGTCGTTTGAGAGCCGCCCTCGATCCGAAATCCGTCGCCGTGATCGGCGCCTCGGAAAATCCCAACAAGGTCGGCGGCCGGCCGGTGCACTATCTGGATAAGTTCGGTTTCAAGGGCAGGATTTTTCCCATCAATCCGTCGCGGGGGGAAGTGCAGGGCCACAAATGTTACCCGAGCCTCGCCGACCTGCCGGAAACCCCGGAGATGGTGATTGTCGCCGTGGCCGGCGACAGCGCCATCGGCGCGGTGGAGGACTGCGCCGCCCACGGCGTCAAAATCGCGGTGGTGATGGCATCCGGTTTTGGCGAGGTTGACGCGGTCGCGGGCAAGGCGAAAGAGCGGCGCATGGTGGAGGCCGCGCACAAGACCGGGATGCGCATCGTCGGGCCGAATTCACAAGGGCTGGCAAATTTCGGCACCGGCGCGATCGCCAGCTTCTCCACCATGTTCATGGACATGGATCGCGCGAGGGGCCACGTCGCGATGCTGAGCCAGAGCGGCGCGCTAAGTACGGTGCCGGTCGGATTCCTGCGCCAGCGCGGCATCGGCGTGCGCCATACCCACGCCACCGGCAACGACGCGGACATCACGGTCGGCGAACTCGCGGTCGCGGTTGCCGAAGATCCCGAGGTCAAGCTGCTGCTGCTCTATCTGGAGAGCATTCCGGAGAAGAAATACCTGGAGGAACTGGCCGCCGTCGCGCTCGGGCGCGACCTGCCGATTATCGCGCTGAAATCCGGCCGCTCCGAGGCCGGCCGGCAGGCGGCGCAGTCGCACACCGGCGCGCTCGCCAACGAGGACCGCGTGGTCGATGCATTTTTCGAACATCACGGCATCTGGCGCGCGCCGGATATGCGCGGCCTCGTGGAGGCGACCGAGCTTTATCTGAAAGGCTGGAAGCCGAACGGCCGGCGGCTGGTCGCGATCAGCAATTCCGGCGCGGTCTGCGTGATGACGGCCGACGCCGCCACCGCGGTCGGCATGCCGATGGCGAAACTGGCCGATGAGACCGACAAGAAGCTGAAGGAAATCTTGCCGAGCTTTGCGACCACGACCAATCCGATCGACTTGACGGCGGCGCTGTTGTCCAATAGCCGCCTGTTCGGTGATATCCTGCCGGTGATCGCCGAAGATCCGGCGGCCGACGCGTTTTTGATCGGCGTGCCGGTGGCCGGCCCCGGCTACGACGTCGAGGCCTTTGCGCGCGACGCCGCGGCGTTCGGCAGGCAGACCGGCAAGCCGCTGGTGATCGCGGCAACCCAGCGCAGCGTCGCGAATCAATTTTCCGCCGAGGGCTGCACGGTGTTTCCGACCGAAACCGAAGCGGTGACGGCGCTGCATCAGTTTCTCGCGCACCGCGAATTGATGGCGCGCACGCGTGCGCGCACGGCGGGGACTGCCCCGGCCTCGCCGCCGGTTTCATCCGCGGCCACTACCATGCTGAACGAAGCCGACAGCCTTGCGCTGCTCGCCGCGCGCGGCATTCCTGCAGTGCCGCATCGGTTGTGCCGGTCGCGGGCGGAAGCGGTGGCGGCATTTGAATCGATCGGCGGGCCGGTGGTGGTGAAGGGCTGTTCGGCCGATATCGCGCACAAGTCCGAGCTTGGGCTGGTGAAGCTCAATGTGCGCACCCGCGACGAGGCCGGCGAAGTCTGGGCGCAGATGGAAGGCATCATCCGCAAGCACGGCGCGCGGTTCGACGGCGTCATCATCGCCGCGATGGCGACCGGGCGGCGCGAAGTCATGATCGGCGCGCACCGGGATCCGGTGTTCGGCCCGGTGGTGGCGGTCGGCGATGGCGGCAAATATGTCGAGATTTTCCGCGACACCACGCTGCTGCTGCCGCCGTTTTCGATCGACGATGCGCAGCAAGCGCTCGGCCGATTGCGCATCGCGCCGCTATTCGCCGGCGTGCGCGGCGAGCCGCCGATGGATGTCGAGGCGCTTTGTGAAGCGGTGGTCAAGATCGGCGAACTGATGCTGGATCCGGCCGCGAAGGTGGTAAGCCTCGACCTCAATCCGGTACTGCTGGATAGCGCCGGCAAGGGCTGCGTCGTCGTCGATGCGGTGGTGTTCCAAGGGTGAGCGCGGCGTGCCCGCGCAGCCTCGTCATCCCCGCGAAGGCGGGGGATCCATAAATAATCACCGTCGCTGATAAGACTCGAGGCGGTCACCGGGAGATTGGTCGGCTATGAGTCCCCGCCTGCGCGGGGACGACACTCACATGTTCGATACGATGCACCTGTCAGACGGCCATCCTGCTCAATTTCCAAGGCGAGCTTGATCCGACGCCTGCCTCCGGGCATGATCGCCGCGCTCGGAATGAGAATGGACTTCGACCGATGAGAAGACCGGTGGTCGGCGTGATCGGAAACGCGCATCGCGTCGAAAACCGGTTCGCCGTGCAGATGGTGGGGGAGCGAAACCTCCGCGCCGTGGCCGACGTTTCCGGCGCGTTGCCGCTGATGTTCGCCGCCGCGCCTGAAATCACCGAACTCGGGGCGCTGCTGGATATCGTCGATGGCATCGTGCTGACCGGCGCCCGTGCCAATGTGCACCCGGCCCGGTTTGGTACTGAACCGCACCCCAGGCACGAGCCTTACGATATTCCGCGCGACGATCTGGCGCTGTCGCTGACCGAGGCCTGCGTCGCACGCGGCGTGCCGCTGTTCGGCATTTGCCGTGGACTACAGGAGATGAACGTCGCCTTCGGCGGCTCGCTGCATCCGGAGATCCGTGAACTGCCCGGACGGATGAACCACC
Organism: uncultured Bradyrhizobium sp.; assembly: GCF_964252615.1. Lineage (NCBI taxonomy): Bacteria > Pseudomonadati > Pseudomonadota > Alphaproteobacteria > Hyphomicrobiales > Nitrobacteraceae > Bradyrhizobium > uncultured Bradyrhizobium sp. Next base: position 73,958 of record NZ_CAXUNQ010000001.1, on the reverse strand, counting down.
GCATGCCGAGGCTGGAGAACGGCGAGATTCATCCCGACCACGAGGTCATTTTTGCCGACCGCCACGAGGTCACGCTGGTTCCCGGCGGCGCTTTCGCAACGCTGCTCGGCTGCCAGACCATCCGCGTCAATTCGCTGCATGGCCAGGGCATTCTCGAACCCGGCAAGCGCATCGTAGTCGAAGGCGTCGCCGAAGACGGCACCATCGAGGCGATCCGGATTGCCGACGCGCCGGGCTTTGCGCTGGGGGTGCAGTGGCATGCCGAGTACGATCCGCAACGCAATCCGATCAATCGCAAGCTGTTTCAGGCATTCGGGACCGCGCTGGGTGCATATCGGCGGCCACGAACGGGATGAGGCCAAGTATCGCGCGCATCGATTATTCAGAGCCGGCAAAGTCTGCCGTCATTGCCGGGTTTGACCCCGCAATCCATTCCGCTCCGAGACGATTCCTGCAAGATGGATGAATACGCGGGTCAAGCCCGCGTATGACGAAACGGGTCGTGTGCGCACATCTCGGCTGTCATTGCCCGCGCCTAAGGCTCTTGCACCTGTCCAGGCGATGGCACGGCACGCCGCACCAACATCAACGCCATGAGGACCGTCGGCACCAGGATCGCAAAGCCGAGAGCGGTGATCTGCAACTGGGACAGCGGCATGATGCCGCCGCCGGGCGTCGCCACCACGAAGCCGCCGAGTACCAGCAGCACGCGCAGCGGCCATTCCATCGCGCCGGCGCGGCGGAGATCGCCGACGCCGGCCTGGTAGCCCTGGATGCCGCCGCAAATGAACAGCGTGCCGAACGCGGCCAGCGCCATCAGCCCGAGCGCTGCGACATACGGGCTGTCGCCCTGCAGCACCAGCGCCGGGTTCAGCACGAAGAAAAATGGAATGAAATAGATGATGCTGCCGACCCACATCGATTCCCAGCCGGTCTTCATCGCCGGCGAACCGGCGATGCCGGCCGCGGCAAAGGAGGCGATGGCGACCGGCGGCGTGATCGACGACAGCATGCCCCAGTAGAAGATGAACATGTGCACCGCCATCCGGTTCAGCCCGAGCTTTTCCAGCGCCGGGGCCACCAGAATAGCGAGGAAGATGTAGCAGGCCGTGGTGGTGAGCCCGAGGCCGAGCACGAGGCTGGTGAAGGCGCACATGCCGAGCAGCAGGAACGCGTTGTCGCCGGCGATGCGCAGCAGATCGTTGGCAAGGCTGGATACCACGCCGGTCATCGAGAATGCGCCGATCAAAAGCCCGCAGCCGGCGAGAATGCCGACCAGTTCGACAAAGGTGCGGCCGTTGACCTCGAGGAACTTGTTGATGGTGGCCGGCGTCCAGCGGGTGTCGTTGGAGAAGGTCTGATTCAGCACCAGCAGCAGCGCGGTGGCGTAGAACGGCGCGTGGCTCTCGCGCTTGAAATACAGCAGCATCACAATCAGCAGCGCGATCACGAAGATATAGTACCAGCCGTCCTTGATGGTATCCCATATTTTCGGAAGCTCGGAACGTGGAATGCCGAGCAGACGGTGACGCCCGGCATACGCGTCCACCTGCATGAACAGGCCGATATAATACAAAGCGGCGGGAATGATCGCCGCAACCGCGACCTCGGCGTAGCTCACATTGAGGAACTGGGCGATCACGAAGGCGGTGGCGCCCATCACCGGCGGCGCCAGCACCGCGCCGGTGGAGGCGCAGGCTTCGATCGCCGCGGCATAGGATGCGCGAAAACCGCTCTTCTTCATGACGGGAATGGTCATGGTGCCGGCAGTTAGCACGTTGGAAATGATCGAGCCCGACATCATGCCGAGCAGGCCGCTGGCAAAGATGCAGACCTTCGCGGCGCCGCCACGAAACGTTCCGCACAGCGCGAACGCGATGTTGATGAAGAATTTGCCGGCGCCGGTCATCATCAGCGCGGTGCCGAACACCAGAAAGCCGATCACGGTGTCGGCGAAGGCCTGAATCGGAATGCCAAGCAGGCTCTCGCCCGACAGTACGTGGTAGGAGGCGGCCTGCTCCAGCGTCGACTGCGTTCCGCGAAATGGACCGAGCCACCGGGCGTCCGCGAACAGCGGGTACACCGTGAATGGAAATACGCTGAGCAGCAGGCTCCAGCCGCCGGTGCGGCGCAACGCCTCCATCAGCACGAACCACATGATCAGGCCGGCGACGACCACGGTGGTCGGCGCGCCGCCGAACTCCCAGCCCGCCTCCGCTGCTTTGCGGACCGACCGCATCAGCATGATAGCCGAGCCGAAGGTCAGGACGAACAACAGGATGTCGTACCAGGGAACGCGATCCAGCGGCGACTTTTCCGAGTTCGGAAAAATCAGGAAGGTGAACGGCAGCATCAGCGCGATCAGCAGATAGAAATATTCGGTATTGAGCTGGGTATATCCGACGAAAAACCGCAGCGAGAATTGCTGGTTGATGCACAGAACGATGGTCGCGGCGGTGGCGGCGATCAACGCCCGGCGCCAGCCGCCGGATAGCGTGCGCACGCGTGAAACCTCGGCCTCCTGCAGGCCGCCGATGCCGGCATGCGGATCGTCGAACTCGATGCGTTTCGCGCCCGCGGCGGATGCCGCCGCCGGCACTTTCTGATCGGCGGATGATGAGGCGGACGGCATAGGTAATCCTCTGCGTTCTCGTCACCTCTCCCCGCAAAGCGGGAAGAGCGAGAAGATGGCCTATTCCTCGAACCCGTTCGGCATATTGGCTTTCGTCAGCGCAGCCGCGCGCGCGACCATCCAGCCGTCCAGGAACGCCTTGTCATCCGGTGGCGGACCGGATTTGCCGTAATCGGCCCATGCGGCGGAAAGGACGCCCTGGCGCTTGAGGAGGCCGTCATTATGCGCCTGATCGCCGTCGGTCCAGTTGCCGGCTTCTTTCAAGGCCTTGACCGCGCCGGGGTGGAACGGCACCACCCATTTCATGGTCTGGCGCTTGGCGGCGAGGCCGCCCGCGCCGGGGGCGCTGTCCTTGTAAACGTCATAGTCCACAATCATCGCCCTGGTGATGGCGTAGACCAGATCGGCCGGCTGCGTGCCGTACACCACGAAGATCGGATACGGGTAGTTTCCGAGTTCGATCGGCTTTTCCGGGGAAATTCCGGCGCCGCAGGTTGCGACATGGCGGAAGAAGAACGATCCCACCTTCTGCACCCGTTCCCATCCGGCGGCGTCGTTATGGGGAAGCGGCGGCCAGATGATGCCGCGCGGCGAGGTTTCGGCTTCTTTCGCAGGTCCGGTAATGGTGGTTGCGAATGCAGCGTCGGTATCGTTGTTGATCAGGCCCTTCCACATCGCGCCATAGCTGGAAAATTCGACCGCCTTGACGTCGCTTTTCTTGAGGTCGCCGAAGGCGAGAATGGCGAGCGCATTCTGGTTGAGCGCCGGCGAGCCGACCACGAAGCCGACCCGCTTGCCGCGAAGCTGCTTGATCTCGGTCACGCCGGTGTCGCGCGCCACGCCGAGCGAACCGGCGTTGCAGTCGACCGACGACAGCATCAGTTGCAGCGGCTGCGGTCCCCATTCCTTTGCGCCGAATTCGAACACGCCCTCTTGTGCGAAATACGTGCCGGAGCCCATGGCCGACGACACCGCCCGGCCGGCGCGCAGGGGTGCGAGCCGGGCGACGTCGTTGCCGGCGGGAAGCACGCGGACATCCGTGCCGTATCTGTCCTTCATCATCTTGCCGACGGCGACGGCGATGTTGAAGCCGGCCGTGCCGGTGTCGTAGGCGGTAAATGTAAGTGTCGGCGGCAGTTTGATGTCTTGCGCGGATACCGCCATCACCGATGCGGCACTCAGCACGGCAACCGACACGAGCATGGCGATGCGATGAAACATGAATCCCTCCCGATAATCCGCTTTTGCGAACGGCATTTTGTTGCCCGGATCATGTCATCGCGAGCCGGCGATGGCAAACCGTCGCAGATCAGCCAATCGTTGCGGACAGATTGTCGCGGGTAGCCTCCGCGCGCACTGCAAGCCGAGCGCCGCAATCCAGAGGCCGCCAGTCCCGGAGTCCTCCCCACGCGGGCTCTCATGCATGCACATATGGTTGCAAGCTCCGATTTGATCGTAAGTCCACGCCGAAACTAGTTCCAGCCACACATTCGACCGTCATCCCGAGAGCCTGACCGAAAAAGCCGTCCATATTTCCTTGCTCTCGCCATCGGATTGAATGGTTTACTTTCGTCATGGCCGGGCTTCGTCCCGGCCATCCACGTCTTTCTTGCTTCAGCGCCTTTATGACGTGCATGCCCGGCACACGGCCGGGCATGACGAACCAGTGGCGACGCCTGATTTCATCGGTGCTTTTTCGGTCAGCCTCTGAGGAACTGCGCACCTTGCGCGGCGTCTCGAAGGATGGCCACAGGCGCGGTTGTGGCCATCCTTCGAGGCTCGCCGAAGACGGCGCGCACCTCCCGCGACAATGGCGTAGCCGTTGCGCGAGGATGACGGCGGTGTTTAAAAATGTGCGCATGCATTAGCGCGGAAGGCGGCACCCATAGCCTCCATCAGCAATGATCGGCAGCGGAGCAGCCGATTACGGAAGTGATTTGCGGCGTAACCAGAACCTGCCCCATCCCTCGCGGAGGACGGCTTGAATTTTTTGATCTGGGTTGCTTCGTCGCAAGTGCTCCTCGCAATGACGAGGACAGGCAATCTCACGTCTCGACGATCGCCAACACCTGTCCTTCGGCGACAACCTCATCGATCTGAACGAGAAACGCCTTGAGCTTTCCCGCAACAGGCGAGGCGACCGGGATTTCCATCTTCATCGCTTCGACGAATGCGATGTCCTCGCCACCGTTGACGCTGCTGCCGGCGGCCACGGGAAGCGCGCAGACGCGCCCCGCCACCTCGGTCACGATTCTGATCTCCGGCATTCCGTTCTCCGACGCGACCGTTTGACGGACTATGCCCCTCGCGAACGGCTTGCTGTTGTCGCGCCAGATTGCCTGAGGTAGCTTGTTCTGCAAGCGGAATTTTATTCCACAGTGCGGAATACATCATCCCGCGCAAAGCCGGTCGATGCGGACCGCTTGTCGCAACGATGCGTGCATTGAATGGCGGACATACGATGGGACGGCGCTCGGAACGGCTCAGCAAACAGGGAATGCTCGCCAGCGATCTTGCGGGGGAGGGCGATATCATTCAGGTGGTGTCGCGCGCCTTTGACGTGTTGCGCTGCTTCGAGGGCCATGAAGCGCGGCTCGGCAATCTGGAAATTTCCAACCGCTGCGGCCTGCCGCGATCCACCGTCTCCCGTCTCACCCACACCCTGACCCGGATGGGCCAATTGGTGTACCTGCCGCGCGACCAGAAATACCGCATCGGACCGAGTGCCGTGGCGATGAGCACATCGATGATGCGCGGCCTGCAACTGCGCAACCTGATCCGGTTGCGGCTGCAGGACGTCGCCGAGCGACTGCCGGGTACGGTCGGGTTCGTGATTCCGGATCGGTTTCATCTGGTCTATCTCGAATTCGGCCGCGCGGCGCGGGCGATCGGCCTGCAGTCGGCCACCGGCGACCGGATCGCCATGGCCAGCACCGCCGCCGGACATGCCTATACCGCGGCGCTCGACGTCGATGTCGGCAATGCTCTGCTGGCGGAAATGGCGCGCGAGACTCCGGAACAGGCCAAGATGCTGAGCGCGCGCATCGACGCCAACCGCCGTTTCCTGCGCGAGCACGGTTATGTGGTGGCCTGCGGACTGTGGAGCCCGCATATCAACGGCCTGGCGGTGCCGCTATGGTCGCCGCAGTACCGGACCTTCGTCGTCGTTACGATCGGGCTATTATCGGCGATGTACGACGAGAAGCGGCTGCACAAAGAAGTCGCGCCGGTACTGCTGGAATTGAGCACGGCGGTCGGCACCATGCTGGAAAATGCCGAGGGTGATCTCTTCCCCGGCTGCCTGCAGGACCAGCCGCTTCCGGCCGCCACCCGCGACACCAAAATCAAGACGGAGGATCCGCATGAACTGGAAGCCGGAACTCGACGATCTCGCCCGGCGCGAAGCATTCGCGCGCGAGATGGGAGGCGTTGACAAGGTCAAGCGGCAGCGCGATCAGGGCCGGCTCACCGTCCGCGAGCGCATCGACCAACTGGTCGATGCCAAAACCTTCCACGAGGTCGGCGCGATTTCCGGCAGCGCCGAATATGACGCACGTGGCGAACTCATCCATCTGACGCCGGCGAATTGCGTGTTCGGCCGCGGCAGGATCGATGGCCGCACCGTGGTCGTGGTCGGCGACGATTTTACGGTGCGGGGCGGTTCGGCCGATGCCTCGATTTCGGCAAAACCACTAATGGCCGAAGAAATGGCGCATGATTTCCGCCTTCCCATCGTCCGCATGATCGAAGGCTCCGGCGGCGGCGGTTCGGTCAAGACGATCGAGACCAAGGGTGCTGCCAATCTGCCCGGCGGCATCGGCGGCACGCGCTGGTACCGGTACACGACGGCGAACATGGCGCGCGTGCCGGTGGTGGGACTTGGGCTGGGCTCGGTCGCGGGACTGGGGGCGGCGCGGCTCGCCGCCAGCCATTTTTCGGTGATGACCAAGAGCTCTGCCATGTTCGTGGCCGGGCCACCGGTGGTCAAACGCCTCGGCCAGGATCTCACCAAGCAGGAACTCGGCGGCGCCGAGATCCAGACCCGCGCCGGCGGCGTCGATCATGCCGTCGATACCGAGGAGGAGGCGTTTGCCTGCGCCAGGCGTTTCCTGTCGTATCTTCCTTCATCCGTGTTCGAACTGCCGCCCACGCTTGCCTGCGACGACGATCCGGCGCGCGCCGAGGAATCGCTGATGAAAGCGGTGCCGCGCAACCGCCGCCAGGTCTACAAGATGCGTCCGATCATCGAGGCCGTGGTCGACAGCGGTTCGTTCTTCGAAATGGCTCGAAATTTCGGCCGCTCGATCATCGCGGGCTTCGCGCGGCTGGAGGGCCGCGCAGTGCTGTTGCTGGCCAGCGATCCCTATCACTACGGCGGCTCATGGACGGCGGAGGCGTGCCAGAAGGTGGTGCGGTTCGCCGATCTGGCGGAAACCTTCCACCTGCCGGTGGTCTATCTGATGGATTGCCCGGGATTCATGATCGGGCTTGAGGCGGAGAAGGCGGGCACCATCAAGCACGGCGTCCGCGCCATGGCCGCGGTCAACCAGACCACGGTGCCCTGGTGCACCATCATCGTGCGCAATTCCTTTGGCGTGGCCGGGGTGGTGCATCAGCCGGCCGACCGGTTTTCGATGCGCTATGCATGGCCGTCGGCCTATTGGGGGTCGCTGCCGCTGGAAGGCGGCATCGAGGCAGCCTACCGCGCCGACATCGACGCGTCCGACGACCCGCAGGCGAAACTGCAGGAGATCGAGGACCGCCTCAACAAACTGCGCTCGCCGTTCCGTTCGGCCGAACGGTTCTGGGTCGAGGAGATTATCGATCCGCGCAAGACGCGCTCGCTGTTGTGCGAATTCGCGCGGCTTGCCGAACCGCTGCGCACGCCGGGACTGGCGACCAACATGACGATCAGGCCGTAACCGCCGAGTCTCGCCCGGCAATGACGGCAGAGATGCGTGCGCACCGCAGGGCTCGACCCATCGCGGCGATGGGCAGCCCTGCTACAGTCCGTCATCCCCAACTTGCGGGAACAGCGGTTTACGCTATCGCTTCCTGTCGATAAATCCCTGCATCATCCGGCGCGGCTCATCGGTGAGGAAGGCGCGGCCGAATACGCCGATCGACAGATCGACGGATTGCTTCAGCGGCAACTCTTCCCATTGTTTCAGCAACGCTTTTTGCGCGCGCAGCGCCTCTGAACCGCATTCCAGCAGCATCGCCACGACCTTTTCGACTTCGGCGTCGAGTTGGCCGTGACACGCCACCGCATCGACCAGCCCCCACGCCAGCGCCGTCGGCGCGTCGATCGTCGCCGCCGTCATGACCAGCCAGCGGGCGCGGCCCCAGCCGATCAGCCGCGGCAGCAGCGCGGCGTGGATTACCGAGGGAATGCCGATCCTGACCTCGGGCATGGCGAATTTGGCGTCATGCGCCGCGACCCTGAAATCGCAGGCGGCGGCGAATTCGAGCCCGCCGCCGAGACACCAGCCCGGCATCCGCGCGATCACCGGCGCTGGAAACGCCCGCACGGCTTCGCAGAGGTCGCGCAGGCCAGTGATGAACCTTTCCGCCGAGGCCTGGTCGAGTTTCACCATCTCCTTGATGTCGGCTCCGCCGATCATGCTCTTCGCGCTTTGGCCGGCGATCACAAGTACGCGGATCGCCGCCTCGGCTGCCAGCGTTTCCAGCCCTTCGCGGACGCCGTTGATCGCGGCCGAACCGAGGATATTGAGCGAGCCGGCGTTGCAGATCGTCAGGCGGACCACGCCGCGTGGATCGCGCTCCACCCCGCAATAACGATTGAGCATATCCATGGTCGGTCTCGGGTCCGGCGTTGTACGATCCGGTATTCCCGGCCAAATCCGCGGCTTGTCAAGCGCCCTGACCCGGATCGTGCGCCGGCAGGATGACGCGCACCGCTTGCAGATAGGTGCATCTTTTCTGGCCGGCTTCCGTTATTATATGATTTCAAACATCCAATGGAACGCCGATGCGCTATTCGAAGGAACACAAGCTCGAAACCCATGCACGCATCGTGAAAAAGGCCTCGGTGCGGCTTCGCGAGAAGGGCGCGCACGGCATCGGCGTCGCCGACCTGATGAAGGACGCCGGGCTCACCCATGGCGGGTTCTACGCGCATTTCGATTCGCGGGAAGCGCTGGTGGTCGAGGCGTTTGCTTATGCGATGGACCGCTCGACCGAGCGCTGGCGCAAGCTGGTTGAACAGGCGCCGCCGGAAAAACGCCTGGAGACCATCGTGGAGTCCTACCTGACGCCGGTGCATCGCGACGATCCGGGCCATGGCTGCGCCATTCCGGCGCTGAGCGCGGAAATCGCCCGCGAAAGCCCGAAAACCCGGAAGGCGTTTGCGGCCAAACTGGACCAGATGATCGATATGATCGCCGAGCAGATCCCCGACCTGCCGCGCAAGGCCGCGCGACAACAGGCGATGGCGTCGCTGGCGACCATGATGGGTGCGCTGGTGCTGGCCCGTGTCGCCGGCAACGGCGCGTTTTCGGACGATATTTTAGGCGCGGGACGCGAGGCGGTGCTGGATCGGGCGGCGGCGACCAAGGCCGGTTTGGAGAAACCGGCGCGAAAGAAAATTGCTCACGACGCACGTTAGTGACATCAACCGCCAGTTGAGCCGGCTATACCGCTGGTCATGGGTCCGGAGATCGCGGCTGGTCCCCCCTCATTTTCGCAGTTCCCCCGCGCATAGAATCGCTTTTCAAATGCTCGAAACCCTGCAAGATGCCGCAAAATCGGTCTTGCAATATGTTTCGGGAGGAACCCATGCGCTCAATCGGACATTTCATCGGCGGCCGCGAGGTCAAGGGCACATCGGGCCGCACGGCCGACGTATTCGAGCCGATGACCGGCGACGTCCAGGCCAAGGTGGATTTGGCGTCGAAAGCGGAGATGCGCGCGGCGGTTGAGAACGCGGTGGCGGCGCAGCCGGAATGGGGCGCGACCAATCCGCAGCGCCGCGCCCGGATGATGATGAAATTCCTCGAACTGGCGCAGCGCGATTACGACAAGCTCGCCGACCTGCTGGCGCGCGAGCACGGCAAGACCGTGCCGGACGCCAGGGGCGACATCCAGCGCGGCCTCGAAGTGGTGGAATTCGCCTGCGGCATTCCGCATCTGATGAAGGGCGAGTACACCGAGGGAGCGGGTCCCGGCATCGACATCTATTCGATGCGGCAGCCGCTCGGCGTCGTCGCCGGCATCACGCCGTTCAATTTCCCGGCGATGATTCCGATGTGGAAATTCGCCCCGGCGATCGCCTGCGGCAACGCGTTCATCCTGAAACCCTCCGAGCGCGATCCCGGCGTGCCGATGGCGCTGGCGGCGCTGATGATCGAGGCGGGCCTGCCGCCCGGCATCCTCAACGTCGTCAACGGCGACAAGGAAGCCGTCGACGCCATCCTCGACGATCCCGACATCCGCGCCGTCGGTTTTGTCGGCTCGTCACCGATCGCGCAGTACATTTACGAGCGCGCCGCGGCCACGGGAAAACGCGCGCAATGCTTCGGCGGCGCCAAGAACCACGCCATCGTCATGCCCGACGCCGACATGGACCAGACCGTCGATGCCCTGATCGGCGCCGGCTACGGTTCGGCCGGCGAGCGCTGCATGGCGATCTCGGTCGCGGTGCCCGTCGGCAAGACCACTGCCGACCGGCTGATGGAGAAACTGGTTCCGCGCGTCGAGAGCTTGAAGATCGGGACTTCCATCGATCCGTCGGCCGACTACGGCCCGCTGGTGACCAAGGCCGCGCTGGAGCGCGTCAAGAATTATGTCGAGATCGGCATCCAGGAAGGCGCAACGCTCGCGGTCGACGGCCGCGGCTTCAAGATGCAGGGCTACGAGAACGGTTTCTATATGGGCGGCTGCCTGTTCGACAACGTCACCAAGGACATGCGCATCTACAAGGAGGAAATATTCGGGCCGGTGCTGTCGGTGGTGCGCGCGCACGACTACAGCGAGGCGCTGGCGCTGCCGTCCGACCACGACTACGGCAACGGCGTCGCGATCTTCACCCGCGACGGCGACGCCGCGCGCGACTTCGCCGCCAAGGTCAATGTCGGCATGGTCGGGATCAACGTGCCGATTCCGGTGCCGATCGCCTATTACACCTTCGGCGGCTGGAAGAAATCCGGCTTCGGCGACCTCAACCAGCATGGTCCGGACTCGATCCGCTTCTACACCAAGACCAAGACGGTGACCGCACGCTGGCCCTCCGGCGTCAAGGAAGGCGCCGAGTTCTCGATTCCGACGATGAATTGAGCTAAGTCGAAGCGACAAATCTTGGAGAAGCCGTGATGGCCGAGACAAAACCGCAAGGCTTGCCGCCGCTGACTTTGCCCGTTACGTAGCGCTGCTCTCCGACGGGCAGCCAACATGACCCACTTCGCCCTCAACGAGGACCAGCTCGCGGTTCGCGACATGGCGCGCGAGTTTGCCGCGGAAAAAATCGCGCCGCATGCGATTCGCTGGGACGAGGAAAAGCATTTTCCGGTTGATGTGATGCGCGAGGCGGCGGCGCTCGGCATCGGCGGCGTCTATATCCGCGACGACGTCGGAGGTTCGGCGCTCACGCGGTTCGACGCCGCGCTGATCTTCGAGGCGCTCGCGCTGGGCTGCCCGACGGTGTCGGCCTTCATCTCGATCCACAACATGGCGTCGTGGATGATCGATGCCTATGGCGACGATGCACAACGCCGCAGATGGCTGCCGAAATTGTGCACCATGGAATTGCTGGCGAGCTATTGCCTGACCGAGCCCGGCTCCGGCTCCGACGCGGCCGCGCTGCGCACCCGCGCCGTGCGCGACGGCGATCACTATGTGCTCAATGGCCAGAAACAGTTCATCTCCGGCGCCGGCAAGGGCGATCTTTATGTGGTGATGGTGCGGACCGGCGGCGACGGACCCGGCGGCATCTCGACGCTGGTGATCGAAGGCGACACGCCCGGGCTTTCCTATGGAGCCAACGAGCGCAAGATGGGCTGGAACGCGCAGCCGACCCGCGCGGTGATTTTCGAGAATGCCCGGGTGCCGGTGGCCAACCGGCTCGGCGACGAGGGTATCGGCTTCAAGATCGCGATGGCCGGCCTCGACGGCGGCCGCATCAATATCGCGGCGTGCTCGCTTGGCGGCGCGCAATGCGCGCTCGACAAGTCGCTGAGCTACATGAAAGAACGCAAGGCGTTCGGGAAGCGGCTCGACCAATTTCAGGCGCTGCAGTTCCGCCTCGCCGACATGGCGACCGAACTCGAGGCGGCGCGGACGTTTGTGTGGCGCGCCGCGGCGGCGCTCGACCGCCGCGACGCCGACGCCACCATGCTGTGCGCGATGGCAAAACGCTTCGGTACCGACGTCGGCTTCGAAGTCGCCAATCAGGCGCTGCAACTGCACGGCGGCTACGGCTACCTGTCCGAGTACGGCATCGAGAAGATCGTCCGCGACCTGCGCGTGCACCAGATCCTCGAGGGAACCAACGAAATCATGCGGCTGATCGTTTCGCGCAAGCTGATCGAGGATGCGCGATGACGTCGCCTGCCGCAGTCTCCTCGCGTCCCGAGCCGGACCTGGTGGTGCGGCGCGAGGGTACGGCCGGCATCATCCGGCTCAATCGGCCGAAGGCGATCAATGCCGTCACGCTTGAGATGTTCCGCGATATCGACAAGGCGCTCGACCGCTTTGAGGCCGATCCGGCCGTTGGCTTGATCGTGCTGGAAGGTGCCGGCGAGCGCGGCCTCTGCGCCGGCGGTGACATCCGGGCGCTGTACGACAGCTCGCGCGCCGGCGGCGACCTCGGCAGGATCCTGTGGCGCGAGGAGTACATCCTCAATGCGCGCATCGCGAAATTCCCCAAGCCCTATGTTGCCTTCATGGACGGCATCGTGATGGGCGGCGGGGTCGGTCTCGCCGCGCATGGCAGCCACCGCATCGTCACCGACCGGACGAAACTCGCGATGCCGGAAGTCGGCCTCGGCTTCTTCCCGGATGTCGGCGGAACCTGGTTGCTGTCCCGCGCGCCGGGAGAGATCGGCACTTATTTCGGCCTCACCGGCCAGACCATGAGCGGCCCCGATGCGGTCTACGCCGGGTTCGCCGATGCGGTGGTGCCGTCGGCCAAGCTTGCCGCGCTGCGCGAGGCCCTTGTGCAGGTCCGCGCAGGGCCGAACCCGGCCGAGGTGAAAGCCGTGATCGACGGCTTTGCAACCGGTGAGGCTGCAGGACCCGTTGCCACGCGTCAATCTCGCATCGACGGCTGGTTCGCGCATGACCGGATGGAACATATTGTCGCGGCGCTGCATGGCGACGGTTCGGAACTGGCGCAGTCGACGCTGGCGGCGCTGAACGAAAAATCTCCCCGCGGCATGGTGGTCACGTTAAAACTGCTGCGGCTGGCGCGGGCGTCGTCATCGCTGGAAGACTGCCTGGTGCGCGAATATCGCGCGGCGCTGGAAGTGTTCGCCAGCGATGATTTTCGCGAGGGCGTGCGCGCCGCCGTGATCGACAAGGACCGCAAGCCGAAATGGTCGCCGCGGCGAATCGAGGATGTCACGCCTGAGATGATCGCGCCTTATCTTGCCGAGATCGGCGCCGACGAGCTCGTTTTCGGCAATCCAGACAAGAACAAGAATTCCTGACCGGAGGGAGAGACATGACGACCGTCGCATTTATCGGGCTCGGAAACATGGGCGGACCGATGGCCGCCAATCTGGTCAAGGCCGGCCATCAGGTTGTTGGTTTCGATCTGGTGCAGACCTCGCTCGATCAGGCAAAAGCCGATGGTGCGGTGATCGCCAAAAGTGCGACAGCCGCGGTACAGGGTGCCGACGTCGTCATCACCATGCTGCCGGCCGGCAAGCATGTCGTGTCGGTCTGGGGCGATATCATTCCCGCCGTCGCCAAGGGCGCGTTGATGATCGACTGTTCGACCATCGACGTGGAAAGCGCGCGGCAGGCGCATGCGCTCGCGGACAAGGCCTCGATATTGTCGGTCGATGCACCGGTGTCCGGCGGCGTTGGCGGCGCCAGGGGCGCGACGCTGACCTTCATGGCGGGCGGCGACGCCAAGGCCTTCGCGGCAGCCAGGCCCGTTCTCGAGGCCATGGGCAAGAAGATCGTGCACTGCGGCGATGCCGGCGCCGGCCAGGCAGCCAAGATCTGCAACAACATGATCCTCGGCGTCTCCATGATCGCGGTCGGCGAAGCCTTTGCGCTGGCTGAAAAACTCGGACTGTCGCATCAGGCTTTGTTCGACGTGGCCTCGACGTCGTCGGGGCAGTGCTGGTCGCTGACGTCGTATTGTCCGGTCCCGGGGCCGGTGCCGGGGTCGCCCGCGAACAACGGCTACAAGCCGGGCTTTGCTTCAGCGCTGATGGTGAAAGACCTGACCCTGGCGCAGGACGCGGCGCGGACGGCGGGTGCCGCGACGCCGCTCGGCCAGCACGCGCAGGAGATCTACAAGGAATTCGATGCCGCCGGAAACGGCGGGGTGGATTTCTCCGGGATCATCCAGCATGTGCGCGGGCTGGCGCAACAAAAGCAGACTTGATCAATCCGTCATGCGCGGGCTTGACCCGCACATCCATCCATCTTCAAAAGACTCTTGCGAAGAGATGGATTGCCGGGTCAAGCCCGGCAATGACGCCGAGAGTGCCGGGCGGGCTTGATATGACGACATTCAAGGAAGCGCGGGCGTTTCTGCTGAAACACCGCACCGATTACGGCAAGGCGGTCGCCGGCTTTCGCTGGCCCGACCCGGTGGATTTCAACTGGGCGCTGGACTGGTTCGACGCCGAACTGGCCCAGGATCCGGAAAGCAAAAGCCGCACCGCGCTTTGGATCGTCGACGCCGGCAGCAATCGCGAGAGCAGGCTGTCGTTCGAAGCATTGTCGCGCCGCTCCAGCCAGGTCGCGAATTTTCTTCGCGCGCAGGGGTTGAAGCGCGGCGATCATTTGCTGCTGCTGCTCGGCAACGTGATCCCGCTGTGGGAAACCATGCTGGCGTCGATCAAGCTCGGCGTGGTGGTGATTCCCGCGACCACTTTGCTCACTCCGGACGAATTGCGCGACCGGCTCGATCGCGGCCGGGCGAAGATGGTGGTGGCGTCGCAGGATCAGGTGGCAAAATTCGCAGGCCTTGGTGGCGGCCGGCTTACGCGCGTCGTGATCGGCGGCTCGGCGACGCATGAAGGGTGGCTGCCATTCGAGAATGCAGCGTCGTTTCCCGAAACCTTTACGCCCGACGGTCCAACTCGCGCCGAAGACCCGATGCTGCTGTATTTCACCTCGGGCACGACGGCGAAACCGAAACTGGTGCGGCACAGCCAGCGCAGCTATCCGGTCGGAGGGCTCTCGACCATGTACTGGCTCGGGCTGCAGCCCGGCGATATCCATCTCAATATTTCCTCGCCGGGATGGGCCAAGCACGCCTGGAGCTGCTTCTTCGCACCATGGAACGCCGGCGCCACCGTGTTCGTGGTCAACCAGCCGCGCTTCGACGCCAAGGGATTGCTCGCGACCATCGGCCGCTGCGGCGTCACCACGCTGTGCGCGCCGCCGACGGTGTGGCGGCTGTTCATCCAGGAGAAGCTTGCGACCTTCAAGGTCGGCTTGCGCGAAGCCTGCGGCGCCGGCGAGCCGCTGAACCCCGAAGTGATCGATCAGGTCAAGGCCGCATGGGGCCTCACCATCCGCGACGGTTACGGCCAGACCGAAACCACGGCGCTGGCCGGCAATTCGCCGGGCCAGAATGTAAAAGTCGGGTCGATGGGCCGGCCGCTGCCGGGCTATCGCGTGGAGATCACCGACGGCGACGGCCATGCCGCCAGGGAAGGCGAGGTGACGCTGGTGCTCGGTGCGGACCGGCCCGCCGGCCTGATGCAGGGCTATCAGGGCGATGACGGCACGCTCAGTGGCGCCGACGGCGATCTCTACCGCAGCGGCGACGTGGTATTCGCCGACGACGAGGGCTATCTCACCTTCGTAGGCCGCTCCGACGATGTGTTCAAATCGTCGGACTACCGCATCAGCCCGTTCGAACTGGAAAGCATTCTGCTGGAACATGAAGCGGTCGCGGAAGCCGCGGTGGTGCCGAGTCCCGATCCGATCCGGCTTGCGGTTCCGAAAGCCTATGTGCTGCTGGCGGCGGGCAGGGAGCGTTCGTCCGACACCGCGCTGTCGATCTTCCGTCATCTGCACGCGCGGCTGGCGCCGTTCAAGCGCATTCGCCGCATCGAGCTGGTGAGCGAATTGCCGAAGACGATTTCCGGCAAAATCCGCCGCGTCCAGCTTCGCCGTCTCGAACATGACAACGACCGCGGCGACACGCTGCGCGGGCAGGAGTTCCGCGAGGACGATTTTCCGGAACTGCAGAAGGTGCGGGCCGCCGGATCCGCGGAGAGCTGACCAATGAACGAAGTATGGAAGAAGCCGCCGATCCCGCTTCCTGCCTACCAGGGCATGGTGGGCCGGGAAGTCGGCGTGTCGTCATGGCACCTGATCGATCAGAAGCGGATCGACGTTTATGCCGATGTGATCGAGGATCATCAGTTCATCCATATCGATCCCGAGCGCGCGGCGCGCGAAACGCCGTTTGGAACCACGGTGGCGCATGGATTCCTGACCATGTCGCTGCTGAGCATCATGTCGTATGAAGTGATGCCGGTGATCGAGGGCACCAGCATGGGCGTCAATTACGGGTTCGACAAGCTGCGCTTTCTGTCGCCGGTGCGCGCAGGCTCCCGCGTGCGCGGACGCTTCACCTTGATGGAAGCGCGCTTGCGCAAGCCGGCCGAACTGCTGTCGCGCACCAGCGTCAGCGTGGAGATCGAAGGCGAAGCCAAACCGGCCATCGCGGCCGAGTGGCTGGGGCTGATCTATTTTGCGTAACGTTTCAGCCGTCATGGCCGGGCTTGTTGTCCCGGCCATCCACGTCTTAACCGCGAGAAGAAAGACGTGGATGCCCGGGACAGGCCCGGGCATGACGAAGGAATGAACAACGGGAACTCGTCGCGCACCGGCGTCCGGGTCGAGATCGAGGGCGAGCCGGCGGTCGCGGCCGAGCGGCTGGGGTTGATCTATTTGCGTGACGTTTCAGCCGTCATGGCCGGGCTTGTCCCGGCCATCCACGTCTACTGCTATAGAAAGACGTGGATGCCCGGGACAAGCCCGGCATGACCAACGAATGAACATACGGGAACTTCTCATGACAATCAGGTTTGACGGACGCGTCGCCATCGTCACCGGCGCGGGCAACGGCCTCGGACGTGCGCATGCGCTGGGGCTGGCGAGCCGCGGCGCCAGGGTCGTGGTCAATGATTTCGGCGGCGCGCGCGACGGCACCGGTGGTTCGCTGACGCCGGCTGAAGCCGTGGTCGAGGAAATCCGCAAAGCCGGCGGCGAGGCGATGGCCGATGCGGCCGATGTCTCGAATTACGAGCAGGTCAAGGCGATGGTGGCCAGGACAGCCGAGAAATGGGGCGGCGTCGACCTGCTGTGCGCCAATGCCGGCATCCTCAGAGACAAATCGTTCGCCAAGATGGAAGCCGCCGATTTTGCCAAGGTGCTCGACGTGCATCTCACCGGCACCTTCTACTGCTGCAAGGCGGTGTGGGACGGCATGCGCGCACGCAACTACGGCCGCATCGTCGTCACCACGTCGTCGTCGGGCCTGTACGGCAATTTCGGCCAGGCCAATTACGGTGCGGCCAAGACGGGCATGATCGGCCTGATGAACGTGCTCGCCGAGGAGGGCCGCAAGACCGACATCCGCGTCAACATGATCTCGCCGACCGCGGCGACGCGCATGACCGAGGAATTGCTGCCGCCGCAGGCGCTGGCGCTGATGAGGCCGGAGGCGATCACGCCGGCGGTGTTGTTTCTGCTGGCGCAGGATGCGCCGACGCGCACCATCATGGGCGCCGGCGCGGGCTCGTTCGCGGTGATCAAGATCCTGGAAACCGAGGGCATCAATCTGGCCGAGTCCGACTGGACTCCCGATGCCGTCGCCGCGCATTTCAAGGAGATCGGCGACATGTCGACCGCGAAAGCGCTGGACGGTGCGTTCCAGCAGACCCAGAAATACGTGGCGCAGGCCGCAGCGCGAGCGGGCGTCAAATTGTGATGCCGTCATTGCGAGCAGCGAAGCGGCGAGGCAATCCAGGCTTCCTTTGCGGCCTCTTGATTGCATCGCTTCGCTTGCAATGACGGGCTATACGGGCGCGGTGGCGACGCCTGTTGCAGAGGTCGCAATCATCGGCGCCGGTCCTGCCGGGCTGATGGCGGCTGAAGTGCTGGCGCAAGGCGGCGCCCGCGTGACCGTCTACGACGCGATGCCCTCGGCGGGCCGCAAATTTCTAATGGCCGGGCGCGGCGGCCTCAATCTCACCCATAGCGAGCCACGGCCGGAATTTCTGGCGCGGTATGGCGCGGCCGCGCCGCGTCTGGCGCCCGTGATCGATGGATTTCCTCCCGATGCACTGCGGGCCTGGAGCGAGGCGTTGGGGCAGCCGACCTTCGTCGGCTCCAGCGGCCGGGTGTTTCCGGAGGCCTTCAAGGCTTCGCCGTTGCTGCGGGCATGGCTGCGGCGGCTGGATGCGATGGGTGTGCGGCTGGCCTTGCGGCACCGCTGGATCGGCTGGGACGACGGCGGCCGACTGCTGTTTCAAACGCCGGGCGGTCAATGCGCCGTCGATGCAGTCGCGAGCGTATTGGCCCTTGGGGGCGCGAGCTGGCCGCGCTTAGGCTCCGATGGTGCGTGGGTGGAAACGCTCGCCGCGAAAGGCGTGGCGGTATCGCCGTTGCATCCGGCAAACGGCGGATTCACCGTGTCGTGGTCGGAGATATTCCGTAATCGCTTTGAGGGACATCCGCTGAAGGGCGTGGCGCTCTCGTTCGGGCCTTACAGCGCGCGCGGCGAAGCCATGATCACGCGGGCAGGCATCGAAGGCGGCGCGGTCTATGCGTTGTCGGCTGGCTTGCGCGAGGCCGTCATGGCGGGAGGGGAGACGACCCTGAACGTTTCGTTGCGGCCTGATCTTGAAAGCGGCCGACTGACCGCGAGGCTGTCGGCGCCGAGAGGCAAACAATCGTTTTCAAGTTGGCTGCGGAAAGCGGCCCATCTTCCTCCCGTGGCCATCGGTCTGCTGCAGGAGGCCGCAGTCGGGTCCGGCGTTTCCCTGCCATCGCTGTCGCCGGCAAGCCTTGCCGGCCTGATCAACGCCGTTCCGGTTCAATTGACCGGAATGTCGCCGATCGCGCGCGCGATCTCCAGCGCAGGTGGAATTTCGTTCGCGGAACTCGATGCCGGCTTCATGATCCGCCGCTTGCCCGGCGTATTCGCCGCCGGCGAGATGCTGGACTGGGAAGCGCCGACCGGCGGCTATCTGCTGCACGCATCGTTTGCGACAGGTGCGGCGGCGGGACGAGGCGCGCTAAAGTGGCTTGGTCACTAGAATGCCGGCCTTTCGACGTCATCGCGAGCCGAGCGAAGCAATCCAGTGTCTCAAGCATGGCTGGATTGCTTCGTCGCTTCGCTTCTCGCAATGACGGCGCGAAGGTCACCGCAACTTCCCTCTCGCCGCCACCGGCAATATCCCGACGATCTCGTCGCCGCGCACCATCACCACTTCGTCCATCATGTTGACGACAACACAGACGTGGTTCGGCACGATCCGCACGACGTCGCCGACATCGGGGCGGGTGTTGCTGCGGGTGAGATCGAGAAAGCCGTGCTCCTCGGCGAAGCGCACGATTCTGGCCTCGGGGTGCTCCAGGATCAGCCCGTGGCCCTCGAGACCGCTGGTGTCCGAGGTCAGGGTCTTGGAGCCGGCATCGAGAATGCCGCGGTCGGGGCCGGCGCGGCTGACCACCGTCGCGTAGATGTTGAGCGCACAGTCGTCCCAGCCGGCGACGCCGGCGGCGACCTGCATGCGGTCGTTGTAGATATAGGTGCCGGGACGGTGTTCAGTGGCGCCGCGCAGTTTGCCGACGTTCTTCAGATTCGGCGTCCCGCCGGTGGAGACGATGCCCGGCTCCAGGCCATGTGCGCGGACGCCGGCCAGCGCTTCGTCGAAAAATCGCTGCGCCTCGGTCCAGCCGGGTTCGGTCGGGTACAGCATGAAGCCCGCAAAGCGCAGGTCCCTGCAGGCCGCGATTTCGCGCGCAAGCGCGACGGCTTCGGCCGGCGTCTCCACGCCGGCGCGCTTGCGGCCGGTGTCGCATTCGACCACCACCGACAACGGACGACCGCTCAGTAGCGCCGCCTTCGGCAGCCCCGCGATGACCGTCGAATTGTCGGTGGCGACGGTCATATTGGCTTTGGCCTGAAGGGCGCCGAGACGCGCCATCTTCTCGTCGCCGACCAGATTGTAGCTGATCAGGATGTCGTCAATCCCGGCGTCCGCCATCACCTCGGCTTCGCCGAGTTTCTGGCACGTAATACCCTTGGCGCCGGCCGCGATCTGCAGCTTTGCCAACACCGGGCTCTTGTGGGTCTTGATGTGCGGCCGGTTGGCGACCCCGGCGGCGTCGCAGGCAGCCTGGACCCGCGCGATATTGCGCTCGACGCGATCCATGTCGATGACGGCCGCAGGAGTGCCGTAGTCGCGGGCGATTTTTGCAGCAAGGGGCGTGGTCATGGTCGTCCTATGATCTGTCGTCATGGCCGGGCTCGTCCTACGAGATTCACGCATTTTGTCATACGCGGGCTTGATCGACGTATCCATCCCCTGTTCGAAACGACCCTAGCGAAGAAGATGGATTGCCGGGTCAAGCCCTAGGGGACGCACACATCTTATCGTCAGTGCCGAGTATCCACGTCTTTCTTTCCGATGTAGAGCAAAGACGTGGATGGCCGGGACAAGCCCGGCCATGACGTAGAATGCGCTGCCCGGCCCTTGCGCCACGCATGACGTAGAACACGCCGCCCGGCCTTTGTGCCGCGCATGACGTAGACCGCGCCGTCATGCCCGGCCTTGTGCCGGGCATCCACGTCTTCTTTCCGATGTGGAGCAAGCCCGGCAATGACGGCTGAG
Organism: uncultured Bradyrhizobium sp.; assembly: GCF_964252615.1. Lineage (NCBI taxonomy): Bacteria > Pseudomonadati > Pseudomonadota > Alphaproteobacteria > Hyphomicrobiales > Nitrobacteraceae > Bradyrhizobium > uncultured Bradyrhizobium sp. The sequence goes on along the minus strand of NZ_CAXUNQ010000001.1, from coordinate 53,267 downwards.
ATGCGTGCCTAAGCCCAGGACATATGCGCCAAGACGCGCTTCGCGCTAGCCGGCCGACCGGTTACGCTTGCTCGATCTCCTCACGCAGCATCTCGAGCTCCAGCCATCTGTCCTCGGCTTCCTGCAATTCCTGCTGTGCCGCCGTCAGCGCGTCCGAGGCGGAATCGAATTTCTTGCGATCCTTCTTGTAGAGATTGGGATCGGCGAGATGCCGCTGCTGCCTGGCGATCTCGGCCTGCAGCTTGGCGATGGTCTTGGGCAGCGTTTCCAGCGCATGCTTTTCATTGAAGTTGAGCCGCCGCTTCGTACCCGAAGCTGCACTGCTTCTAGATGCCTTGCTGCTCTCGACAGTGGCAGCTTTCACCGCGGCGCGCTTCAGATCGGCGCCGCGCTGCGCCAGCATGTCGGTGTAGCCGCCGGCATATTCGATCCAGCGGCCGTTTCCCTCCGGCGCGATCACCGAGGTCACCACGCGATCGAGAAAATCGCGGTCATGGCTGATCAGGATCACGGTGCCTTCGTAATCGCCGAGCATCTCCTCGAGCACGTCGAGCGTTTCGAGATCGAGGTCGTTGGTCGGCTCGTCCAGCACCAGAAGGTTGGACGGCTTGGCCAGCGCGCGCGCCAGCATCAGCCGGCCGCGTTCGCCGCCCGACAGCACTTCCAGCGGCGTGCGCATCTGCTCCTGCGCAAACAGAAAGTCCTTCATATAGCTGACCACATGCTTCGGCTTGCCGCCAACCATGACGTTGTCGCTGCCGCCGCCGGTCAAGGCGTCCGCCAGCGTCGATTTCGGATCGAGGCTTTCGCGGTGCTGGTCCAGCGTCGCCATCTCGATGTTGGCGCCGAACCGGATGGTGCCGCTGTCAGGCGGATTGCCGCCGGTCAGCATGTCGATCAGCGTAGTCTTGCCGGCGCCGTTCGGCCCGACGATGCCGATGCGGTCGCCGCGCTGCACCCGGATTGAAAAACCGTCGACAATCCTGCGGTCGCCATACGATCGGCTGATGGTTTTAGCTTCGATCACCAGCTTGCCGGATTTGTCGGCTTCCGCCGCCGCGAGGTTGGCATTGCCGGCGGCGCCTCGATAGTCGCGCCGCGCCTCGCGCAACGCAAAGAGATTGCCGAGCCGCTTGACGTTGCGCTTGCGGCGGCCAGAGACGCCGTAGCGCAGCCAGTGCTCCTCCATGACAATCTTGCGGTCGAGCTTGTGCTGGTCGCGCTGCTCTTCGGCCAGCAGCTCGTCGCGCCAGGATTCGAACGCGGAAAAACCGCGCTCGATCCCCCTGATCTGGCCGCGATCGAGCCATGCGGTTGAGCGCGACAGGTTCGACAGGAAGCGCCGGTCATGGCTGATGATGACAAGCGCGCTGCGGCGGCTGTCGAGTTCGCCTTCCAGCCACTCGATGGTGGTGAGGTCGAGATGGTTGGTGGGCTCGTCCAGCAGCAGGATGTCGGGCGAGGGTGCCAGCACGCGCGCCAGCGCCGCACGCCGCGCCTCGCCGCCGGAGAGATTGGAGGGTTCTTCGTCGCCGTGCAGCCCGAGCTGCTCCAGGATGAAACGTGCCTGATAGTGATCGTCGCCGGGGGCGAGGCCGGCTTCGACATAGGCAAGCGTGGTCCGGCATTCTGCGAAGTCCGGCTCCTGCGGCAGATAGCGGATGGTGGCCCCGGGCTGCACGAAGCGGCTGCCCTTGTCCGGCTCGGCCAGGCCGGCGGCGATCTTCAACAGCGTCGATTTGCCGGAACCGTTGCGGCCGATCAGGCAGACCCGCTCGCCCTGCGATACCGACAATTCAACGCCTGACAGCAACGGCGTCCCGCCGAAGGTAAGCGCGATGTCTTTCAACTGGATCAGCGGAGGCGCCATGTCTATTTCTGTTCTCTGCCTTTTTCCCGGCCGCGCTGGATCCGGCGGACGGCCTGGTCGAGCGCCGACAGGAATGCCGAGCGGTCGCGCGGCCCGAACGATCTGGGTCCGCCGGTGATTTCGCCGGACGAGCGCAGGTCGGTCATCAGGTTGCGAACCGCGAGCGTCATCCCGATCGATGCTTCCGTGAAGGGCCTGCCGTTCGGCGCGATCACCTCGGCGCCGGTCTTCACGCAGCGGCTCGCCAGCGGGATGTCGGAGGTAACGACGATATCGCCCGTTCCGGCGCGTTCCGCAATCCAGTCATCGGCCGCATCCATGCCGGAACCCGCCGCGATGCGCTCGATGCGCGGATCCTGCGGCACGCGGATGAACTGACCGGCGACGACGCTGACCGGCAGGTTGTGACGCTCGGCGACGCGGTAGATTTCGTCTTTGACCGGGCAAGCGTCGGCATCGACATAGATCCGTATGGTGTTCAAGGAAGGCGTCATTGATTGGGGTTTTGCCCTGAAGCATCTGGGTGCGCCGATGCGGGCGTGGTAACCCATCCATCCGGCAATTGCGAGGCAAACACGGTGGGGAACGCGCTTGCCACGGCGTTTTCTTTGCGTACGATCGTTACCGAACCGAACACGCAACGCGCCGGGATACGCCCATGACGAGCCGCATCGAGACCTACCGCGTCTCGGCCTACAATACCGCAAAACAGTCCGAAAACAGGATGCACGACGATACGGTGGCGCGGCGGTACGGCTTTAGCGGGGGCCTGGTGCCCGGCGTCGATGTGATGGCCTATATGATGCACCTGCCGGTCGCGAAATGGGGACGCGCCTTTCTCGAACGCGGACTGATCGAGGCGCGCTTCCTCAAGCCGGTGTATGACGGCGAAACCGCCGATGTCACCGGCGAAGAAAAAGACGGCAGTTTGACCATCGCGGTCGAGAGCCGCGACCAGCGCTGCGCGGCCGGAAGCGCATCGTTGCCGGCGTCCGCGCCTTCGGTATCGGTAGCGGATTTCAGCGAAACCGCCCCGGCGGTCGAACGCCGGCCGGTCGATGCGACGTCGTATCGGCTTGGCAAATGGCTGGGCACGGTACCGCGCGCATGGGCCGGCGACGCGGCGGCGGAATATCTGAGGGACGTGCGCGAGACCGATCCGGTCTTTGCGCAAGAAGGGTTTTCCCATCCCGGCCTGGTGCAGCGGATCATGAACAAGGTGCTGGTCGACAATGCCATCCTGGGGCCGTGGATTCATGTCGGCAGCCGGATGCAGCTTCTCGCGGCGGCGCGCAACGGCGACGAACTGACCGCGCGCGCCAAGGTGACCGGCAATTACGAGAAGAAAGGTCACCGCTTCGTCGAGCTCGACGCGCTGGTCGTCGCCAACCGCTCCACCCCGGTGGCGCATTGCCGGCACATCGCGATCTACCAGCCGCGCGAACAGGCGGCGGCGTAGAGGGTCGTCATCGCCGGGCTTGACCCTACGAGATTCACGCATCCCGTCATACGCGGGCCTGACCCGCATATCCATCCATCTTCGGAAAAAGTCGTTTCGAAGGGGATGGGTTGCCTGGTCAAGCCCGGCAATGACGGCCGTGCGGTGCATATGGTGGGGTCAAGCCCGCGCATGACGCTGAATGCATTTTCGGCGCGCTCCGGACGCGCCAAGAGGCGCTGCACCGCATCGGGGGCACCGGAGTGTCAGGCCACCTTCGTCTTGGCGTCCTGGATCGCGCGCCACACCCGCTCGGAGGTGAGCGGCATGTCGATATGGGCGATGCCGAATTCCGAGAGCGCGTCGACCACGGCGTTGACGATGGTGGAGAGGCTGCCGGCGCAGCCGGCTTCGCCGCAGCCCTTGGTGCCCAGCGGATTGGATTTTGCAGGCACCGGATGATCGCCGACCGCCATCATCGGAATGTCTTCGGCGCGGGGCATCGCATAATCCATGAATGAACCGGTAATGGGTTGGCCGCTGGAATCATAGCTGACGCATTCCATCAGCGCCTGTCCGATGCCCTGGGCGACGCCGCCGTGCAACTGTCCCGCAACCAGCATCGGATTGACGATGGTTCCGAAATCATTGACGCCGGTGTAGCGCACGATGTGTACGACGCCGGTGTCTGGATCGATCTCGACTTCGGCGACGTGACAGCCGTTCGGGAAGGTCGACGGGACTTCTTTGGTGGTGTGGTCGACATCCAATGATGACGGAACGCCCTCCGGCATTTTGCCCTCGCGCATCCGCCGCGCCAGTTCCATGATGTCGATGCTGCGGTCGGTCCCCGCAATGGTGAATCGGCCGTCGGCGAACTCGATGTCGGCTTCGGCGGCCTCCATCAGATGCGCCGCCGCCTTCTTGCCTTTCTCGATGACCAGCTTCGAGGCTTCGACGATGGCCATGCCGCTGGCGGTGATGGAGCGCGATCCGCCGGTGCCGTTGCCGGTGTGCACGATGTCGCTGTCGCCCTGTTCCAGCCTGACGGCCTCGAACGGCACGCCGAGCTGTTCGGCCATCACCTGCGCGAACGGTGTGGCGTGGCCCTGGCCATAGTCCAGCGTGCCGGTGATCAGTTTCACCGAGCCGTCGTCTTCGAACAGGATCTTGCCAAGCTCGACGCCGGGAGGCGCGGTGACTTCAAGGTAAGAGCCGACGGCGATGCCGCGGAGCATGCCGCGCCGGCGGCTCTCCTTTTTCCGCTTGGCGAAGTTCGCGTGATCGGAGATTTCCAGCGCCTTGTTGAAGACGCCCTGGAAGTCGCCGCTGTCGTAGGTGACGCCGGATGAGGCCGCGAACGGCATTTGCGCCGGCTTGACGAAATTGCGCTTGCGCAGGGTAAGCCGGTTGATGCCGATCTCGTCGGCGGCGCGGTCGATCAGCCGTTCCATGAAGTAATTGGCCTCGGGCCGGCCAGCGCCGCGATAGGCGCCCATCAGCGTGGTATTGGTCAGCACGGTCTTGATATCGACCGAGAGCAGCGGCGTGCGGTAGACGCTGGAAATATTTTTTCCGACGTTCAGCGAGAGCGGGCTGGGCGCCACGCCGGTGATGTAGGCGCCGAGATTGCCGTAACCGGAAATTCTCACCGCGAGAAACCTGCCCTCGGGATCGAGCGCAAGTTCGGCGTGAATCTGTTGCGCGCGGCCGTGGCTGTCGGAGAGAAAACTGGTCGAACGTTCATCGGTCCATTTCACCGGCCGGCCCAGCGACTTGGCGGCGTGCAGGATGCACATGTATTCGGGATAGTTGATGTTCTTCATGCCGAACGAGCCGCCGACATTGGCGGTCAGCAGACGGACCTTGTCGTTGGGCACCTTCAGCAGATTTTTTGCGAGGTTGGTGCGGTTGCCCGCAACGCCCTGGGTCGGGACTTGAATCGTATAGCGCCCGCTCGCCTTGTCGTAGGAGGCCAGCGCCGCGCGCGGCTCCATCGCCACCACGGCGACGCGGGTGTTGGTGATATCGAGTTTTGTGACATGGGCCGCCCCGGCGAAGGCGGCCTCGACCTTGGCGGCGTCGCCATAGTGATAGTCCAGCGCCACGTTGTTGGGGATGTGATCGTAGAGCTGCGGCGCGCCGGGCTTTGCGGCCTCTACGGCGCTGGTGACGGCGGGCAGCGGCTCGATATCGAGCACCACGGCTTCGGCGGCATCGCGTGCCTGCGCCGGGGTGACAGCCACCACGAACGCCACCGGGTCGCCGACATAGCGCACCTTGTCGCTCATCAGCGCGGTGCGGTTGGTCTGCAACAGCGGGGTGCCGTCGCGGTTCTTCAGCGGCAGGCCGCAGGTGTAGGGGCCATAGCCCGCGGAGGCGAGGTCGGCGCCGGTCCAGACTCCGAGCACGCCCGGCATCGTTTTGGCGGCCGAGGTATCGATGTTTTTGATCACCCCGTGGGCGTGGCTGGAACGCACGATCCAGGCATAGGCCTGGCCGGGCAGGTTGAAATCGTCGGTATATTTGCCCTTGCCGCGCACCAGCGTGTCGTCCTCCTTGCGAAGAACCGGCTGGCCGACGCCGAATTTTTGCAGTGCGATGGCGTTTTCGACGGCTGCGGAGGGCGAGTAGTCTTGCATTGCGAAGTCCTGGAATTTCGGTGTTTTGCGCGATTTCGTGGGGCTTCCTCCAGATAACGCAGCCAAACCCCGGCGACAACGCCTGATTGGGCATGGTCCCATGTCAGGGCTGTTGCGCCGCCCGTGCCGGCTGCTAAAGTTTCCGTGAACGGATTCCTCGTCGGCCTGGGCGGCCGCGGAAAGACAATTTGATGAGCGATGATACGCGGCTTCGCGCCGGCCTTGGGCCGCGCGAACGTTCGCAGGGGTCGGCTGTCGCGGCGGCAGGCGAGCGTGCGCGGGCACCGTCGCCCGGCCGGAGTTACGGCGTCTATGCCGCGCTCGATCTCGGCACCAACAACTGCCGGCTGCTGATCGCCTGTCCGGCCAGCGATGGTTTTCGCGTCATCGATTCGTTCTCGCGGATCATCCGCCTGGGCGAAGGCGTCTCCGCGACCGGCCGGATCAGCGACGCCGCCATCGGGCGCGCGGTCGCCGCCTTGAGCATTTGCCGCGACAAGATCAACGCCAAAAACGCCACGCGGCTGCGCCTGATTGCAACCGAAGCCTGCCGCGCGGCTGACAACGCCGACAGCTTTCGCGACCAGGTGGCAGCCGAAACCGGCATCCGGCTGGAAGTGATCGATCGCGAAACCGAGGCATCGCTCGCGGTGATCGGCTGCTCGCCGCTGCTCGATCCGCACGGGCGCGGCGCTATCCTGTTCGATATCGGCGGCGGTTCGACCGAGTTGGTGCGGATCGAACGCGATCCCAGACAGCACGGGGCCACTCCCCGCATCAAGGCGTGGATATCGATCCCGCTCGGCGTTGTGACGCTGGCGGAACATTTCGGCGGCAGGGACGTCACGCCGCAATCCTATGCCCTGATGGTGCAGGAGGTGGCGCACTATGTGGCCCCCTTCGCGGCCGAGCATGGCGGCGACCTCGGGGGCATGCACCTGCTCGGCACCTCCGGCACCGTAACAACGATGGCCGGGGTTCACCTCAACCTTGTCCGTTATGACCGGCGCCGGATCGATGGCGTGTGGATGAGCGACGTCGATGTCACCGCGACCATCGCGCGCCTGCTCGGCATGAGCTATCAGGAACGCGCCGGCAATCACTGTATCGGCGTCGAGCGCGCCGATCTGGTGCTGGCCGGCTGCGCCATCCTCGATGCGATCCGCGGCGCATTTCCGCTGCCACGCCTGCGGGTCGCCGACCGCGGGCTGCGCGAGGGCATGCTGGTTGAAATGATGCGCGAAGACGGCGCGCTTGTCGGGCGCTGAACCTGACCCCTATCGCATTTCCGCCGCCATTGCCTGAACCGGCCATCCATCCGCTTTGCAAAAACTCCTGCGGAGCAGGATGGATACGCGGGCCAAGCCCGCGTATGACGATCCGGTGAACAATGGGCACAACGGATCATGGCGAAAGACACCACCGGCCGGCTGCGGGTTACCGTCAAGAGCGGCGGCAGGTTAAAACTGTCGTCAAAGCTCTGGTTGGAGCGCCAGCTCAACGATCCCTATGTGGCGCAGGCCAAGCGTGACGGCTTGCGCTCGCGCGCCGCCTACAAACTGATCGAAATCGACGACAGGCATCACTTCCTCAAGCGTGGCGTGACGGTGGTTGACCTCGGCGCGGCACCGGGCGGCTGGAGCCAGATTGCGGCCAGGCGCGTAGGTGCTGCCGACGGCAAGGGCAGGGTCGTCGCCATCGATCTGCTGGAAATGCCGGAAATCGTCGGCGTCACCTTTGCGCGGCTCGACTTTCTCGCAGACGACGCGCCGGAAAAATTGCTGGCGTTGATGGGCGGCCGCGCCGATGTGGTGCTGTCGGACATGGCCGCCAACACCACGGGTCACCGCAAGACCGATCAGCTTCGCATCCTCGGCCTGGTGGAGGGGGCCGCCGCCTTTGCATCCGACGTCCTCAACCCCGGTGGGACATTTGTCGCAAAGGTGTTTCAGAGCGGCGCCGACGCGGAGCTGCTGGCGCAGCTCAAGCGCGATTTCACCACCGTCAGGCACGTCAAGCCGGCCTCGAGCCGGACGGATTCCTCCGAGCGCTATGTGCTGGCGATGGGGTTCCGCAGGCAGAGAGATCGATGAGTCCCTCCCTTCGTCATGGCTCGCGTATCCATCCCCTTCAAAACGACTCTTCCGAAGATGGATGGATACGCGGGTCAAGCCCGCGTATGACGAGATGTGTGAATCCAGTAGGGTTCGTCCCGGCCATCCACGTCTTGGCTCCACATCAGGAAGAAAGACGTGGGTGCCCGGCACAAGGCCGGACATGACCAAGGTGCGGCTGTCTGCACTATCCCAACCGCTGATCCCGCGCGGTGACAGTTTCGCTCGCCGCCTCTTCCTCGGCCTCCGGCTCCCGGGTTGGATCGGAGATCACCACCATGCGGCGGCCCGAGACCTGATGGCCGGCATCGACCGGCATCTTGTAAAAGAAATAGGCCGACACCGTCGAGATGATGGCGACCACGATGAACGCCGGCGCGAAGTCGGCGGCGCTGAGTTCGCTGACGTGGTGCAGCATCATGGCGGATTCCACCGAGAACGCCCCCACCGCCACGCCCGTCGAGATCGCCAGTTGCTGGTTGACGCTGACCAGCGTGGTGGCGCGGCTCATCTGCGCCGGCTCGACCTCGGCATAGGCGACGGTGTTGATGGCGGTGAACTGCAGCGAGCGGAAGAAGCCGCCGACCACCAGCAGGATCATGATCAAGAGCAGCGGCGTCGTCACGGTGAACAGAGCGCAGGCCGCGAGGAAGACGGAACTTACGACCGCGTTGATGGTCATGATGTTGCGAAACCCGAACGTCCGGATGATGCGCGCGGCCAGCGTCTTCATGCCCATGGCGCCGACCGCGGAGGCAAACGTCACCAGTCCGGAGCGGAACGGCGACAGGCCGAAGCCGACCTGCATCAATAGCGGCAGCAGGAACGGCAGCGCGCCGATGCCGAGCCGGAACAGAAAGCCGCCGATGAGGCTGGCGCGCAGCGTCGGCAGCCGCATCAACGTGAAGTCCAGCACCGGCGAGGCGGTGCGTCTGGCGTGAATTACATAGAGCGTCATCGAGATCGCGCCGACCGCGATCAGCGCCGCGACGATGGTCCATGGCAACAGATTGAGCCCGGCCACCGAAAGGCCGAACGCGATTCCGCCAAGTCCGATTCCGGCCAGGATCAGTCCATAAAGATCGAAGCGTTCCGGGTCTTCGCTGCGGATCGGGTCGATGTAGCGCAACGCCATGAAGATGCCGAGCAACCCGATCGGAATGTTGATCAGGAAGATCCAGTGCCAGGAGAAATAGGTGGTGATGAAGCCGCCGAGCGGCGGACCGACCACCGGGCCGATCAGCGCCGGCACGGTGACCCATGCCATGGCGTTGACCAGCGCGCTCTTGTCGATGGAGCGCAACAGCACCAGCCGCCCGACCGGCGTCATCATGGCGCCGCCGACGCCTTGCAGAATCCGCGCAATCACAAAGTCGGTGACCGAGGAGGACAGCGCGCAGCCGATGGAACCGATCATGAAGACCGCAATGGCGATCGAAAACACCGCGCGCGCGCCGAAACGATCCGCGGTCCAGCCGCTGGCCGGAATGAATACCGCGAGCGACAGCAGATAGGAAGTGATGGCGAGTTTCAGCGTCAGCGGGCTGGTGCCGATATCGGCGGCGATCGCCGGCAGCGAGGTCGCGATCACCGTGGAATCCATGTTCTCCATGAACAGGGCGGTAGCCACGATAAGCGGGATCAGGCGTTCTTTGTTCATGGGATTCGGAAGATGCGAGGAGGGAGCGCTGAAGGGGCTGTATCACCCATCAACGGCGTCGGCTATTGCGGAACCGGCAAAGCCACCTAAATCCTGCGTACCAAAAACCGCTGGAGATCGACGATGATCTATGTCCTTGCCGCCCTGCTGCCGCCGATTGGCCTGCTAGTCAACGGGCAGCCATTTTCGGCGGTTTTCAACCTGGTTCTGATCGTGTTTTGCGCGATTTTCGGGCTCGTTTTCCATATTCTGCTGCTGGTGCCCTCCGCGCATGCGCTGATCGCCGTGCATATGAAGCGCGAGCGCCGGATGCACCGGGAGGTGGTGGAGGCGATCCGCCAGCACGGGCCGCCGCCCGGCTATCCGCACTGATCAAAAAGTCTGTGCATGGCTGCCAGACCCTTTGATTCGATAGGCGGCCATGCTATCGACCACCGCCAACCCCACAGATGGGCTTTGATTCGACGGCGGCGCCCACAGCGTCGCCGCAGAACCCGTTCATCCCCAGGGTCACATCGCGGCGGGCGAGCCGCTGAATGGAGTTGGCAATGGCGCTGCTGCAGGGACTGAATGGAATACGCGAAGCCTACACGTTCGACGACGTACTGCTGAAGCCCGGGCTCTCCGACATCCTGCCTGCGGATGCCGATATCCGCTCCCGCGTCACCCGCTCGATTCCGCTCAACATCCCCATCATCGCATCCGCGATGGACACCGTCACCGAAGCGCGAATGGCGATAGCCATGGCCCAGGCCGGCGGCATCGGCGTGATCCACCGCAATTTCGACGTCGATGGCCAGGCCGCCCAGGTGCGGCAGGTCAAGAAGTATGAATCCGGGATGGTGGTCAATCCACTGACCATCGGCCCCGATGCGATGCTGTCGGACGCAATGGCGCTGATGAAGGAACACGGCTTTTCCGGCATTCCCGTCGTCACCGGCGGATCCAACGGCGTGCCGGGCAAACTGGTCGGCATTCTCACCAACCGCGACGTGCGCTTTGCCACCGATCCCCGGCAAAAAATTTCCGAGCTGATGACGCATGAAAACCTCGTGACGGTTCGCGAAGGCGTCAGCCAGGATGAAGCGAAGCGAATGCTGCACCAGCATCGCATCGAGAAGCTGCTGGTCGTGGACGACAGCTACCGCTGCGTCGGCCTCATCACCGTCAAGGACATGGAAAAGGCGGTCGCCCATCCGCTCGCCAGCAAGGACGCGCAGGGGCGGCTCCGCGTCGCTGCGGCAACCACCGTCGGCGAGGGCGGCTTTGAACGCACCGAGCGGCTGATCGAGGCCGGGGTCGATCTGATCGTGGTCGATACGGCGCATGGCCACTCGTCGCATGTGTTGAAGGCGGTCAACCGCATCAAGCGGCTCTCCAACGCCGTGCAGGTCATCGCCGGCAACATTGCGACGATGGAAGGCGCGCAGGCTTTGATCGATTCCGGGGCCGATGCGATCAAGGTCGGCATCGGCCCCGGCTCGATCTGCACCACCCGCATCGTCGCCGGCGTCGGCGTGCCGCAACTGACGGCGATCATGGATGCGGTTGAAGCCGCAAAGAAGGCCGACGTGCCGGTGATTGCCGATGGCGGCATCAAATTTTCCGGCGATCTTGCCAAGGCGCTTGCTGCCGGCGCCGATATCGCCATGGTCGGCTCCTTGCTCGCCGGCACCGATGAAACGCCGGGCGAGGTGTTCCTGTGGCAGGGCCGCTCGTACAAGTCCTATCGCGGCATGGGCTCGGTCGGCGCCATGGCGCGCGGGTCCGCCGATCGTTACTTTCAGGACGATATCAAGGATACGCTCAAGCTGGTGCCGCAGGGTATCGAGGGCCAGGTGCCCTACAAGGGCCCGGTTGGAAATGTCATGCACCAGCTCGCCGGCGGCCTGCGCGCGGCGATGGGGTATGTCGGCGCCGCGACCCTCGCCGAGTTCCACGAGAAGGCGGATTTCGTGCGCATCACCGGCGCGGGCCTGCGCGAGAGCCACGTCCACGACGTGACGATCACGCGCGAAAGCCCCAATTACCCGGGCGGGGGGTGACCCGCAGGTCCGAATTGATCCCCCAAGCACGCCGGAACGCGCTACTGTCCGGGCGTTGCCGGCCGCAGGCCGCGTTATGGCCTGTGGCGCAGTTCGTGGTCATCTCGACACGATTTCATCAAGAGAAACATTGGACACGATGGTTGACTGGACAGACGACAGAATTGCCGCGCTTTCGGACCAGGACCTGAAGAACCTGCTTGTCAACGCGGAGCGGAAATCGGCCGCTGAAATTATCTTGCAGTGCCAGGCCGAACTCGAAAAGCGCAATGCCGCAAAACCGCGCAAAACCGCGAAGCCGCGCACCGAGATCAAGGAATTCGAGCACGAGATATCGGCGCAGCTTGCGACCGTAGGCAAGGAAATGGCCGAAAAATACGACCTTTCGGAAGAAACCGCAAAAGCCCGCTCGGCTGACGTAAAGGGGTTTCGCGCGCACAAGCTTCTGGATTCCAAGGGTTATGCAAAACTCGGCGGCATGCAGCGCGACGGCTCGGTCGCCATCGAGCGCTACATCTCCTATCGTCGCGGCGAGGACACGGTGTATCTCGGTGTCTTTCTGAACAAGGATGCTCCGCTCGAGGATCACGAGTTTCACGTCATCGCGCCCGGCGCGCTGCTCGAGGGCGGCAAACCGGTGGCCGAGATACGTCCAACCGCGACCGAGAAGCAAAAGCAGCCCGCCGACAGCGCGCTCGCGTTCAAGGATCTGCCGGGCGCTGCCCTGGCATTCGCTGCAGCGCTGGCGAAGATCACGGCCTAGATCGTCATTGCGAGCCAAGCAAAGCAATCCACCTTTCGTATGCGCGGACTTGACCCGCGTATCCATCAGTCTTCACAAGAACCTTCGAAGTTGATGGATTGCCGGGTCAAGTCCGGCAACGACGGGAATGGGTTGCTTTGCTTTGCTCGCAGTGACAAAGAGCACCAAAATCCGGAGGAACCACCATGTCGCAATCGGCCAAGCGTGTCGTTCTCGTTTCTCGTCCCGTCGGCGAGCCGAAGGCGTCGGACTTTCGCGTCGAGGACCATGCGGTGCCGACGCCGGGCGATGGCCAGGTGCTGCTCCGCACCATCTGGCTGTCGCTTGATCCCTATATGCGCGGACGCATGAGCGACGGCCCGTCTTATGCCCAGCCCGTCCCGATCGGCGGCGTGATGGAGGGCGGCACGGTAAGCGAGGTGGTTGCCACCAACAATCCGGGTTTCGCCAGGGGAGATATCGTTCTTTCACGCGCAGGGTGGCAAACCCATGCGCTGTCCGACGGCAAGGGACTGGCCAAGATCGATCCTGACCTCGGGCCGGTTTCGACCGCGGTCGGGGTGCTCGGAATGCCTGGGATGACCGCCTATACCGGCCTGCTCGATATCGGCAGGCCGCAAGCAGGCGAAACGGTCGTCGTTGCGGCGGCGTCGGGCGCGGTCGGCTCGGCGGTCGGACAGATTGCGAGGATCAAGGGGGCGCGCGCCGTGGGTATCGCCGGCGGCGCCGACAAGTGCCGGTATGTCAAGGAAGAACTCGGCTTCGACGACTGCGTCGATCACCGCGATCCCGGGCTCGCGGCGAAGCTCAAGGCGGCCTGCCCGAAGGGCATAGATGTCTATTTCGAAAATGTCGGCGGCGCCGTGTTCGAAGCGGTGTTTCCGCTGCTCAATGCGTTTGCGCGGATTCCGGTGTGCGGCCTGATCGCGCACTACAACGACACCGAAGCATCGGCGCCGAAATGGGCGCCGTCGATGATGCGCAACGTGCTGACCAAGCGCCTGACCATCCGCGGCTTCATTGTCAGCGATTTCGCCGCGCGTCACGCGGACTTCCTGCGCGACATGTCGGGGTGGGTGCGCGAGGGCAGGGTCAAGCATCGCGAATTCGTCACCGAAGGCCTCGACAGCGCGCCCGCCGCGTTCATCGGACTTCTAAAGGGCGCTAATTTCGGCAAGCAACTGGTGCGGGTGGGGCCGGACAAGGCATGAGTTTTCTTCGTCGTGGCCGGGCTTGTCCCTGCTGGAGTCACGCATCCCGCCATACGCTGGCTTGACCTATCGTGTCATACGCGGGCTTGACCCGCGTATCCATCCATCTTCGGAAGAAGCGTTTCGAAGCGGATGGATTGCCGGGTCAAGCCCGGCAATGACGGCGGAGATGCGTGCATATGGCAGGATCAAGCCCGGCAATGACGATGAGATGTGTGCACACGACAAGCTTGTCCCGGGCATGACGAGTTTCCGCCTACATGCCGGACAGCGAATCCAGGTCGACATCGATCTGCCCTGGCGCCCGGACGTGACGGACTTCGAACCCGTCCGGCTGGAAGCGGTATTCGACGAGGCCGACTTCCTTGATGCCGATCACCTCCTGCTTTCGATCGGGAATGATGAAGCCGGATGAAGGCGCCCAGACGTGGCGGACGTGACCGTGCATATAGTCGCGGCGCTGATGGACGTGCCCTGAGGCGACGAGCCGCAGATCGACGCTGCGCAGCATTTCAATCAGACGGGCGCGGACGGGCTGCGGAATGTAGCGGATTGCGCTTGCCGCCAGCTCCGGATCGTCGGGCGTGTTCAGATAAAACGGCTTGTGCAGGAACAGCGCCAGCGGCCTGCCATTGACGCCGGCGAGTTGCGAGGCGAGCCAGTCTGACTGTTCGGCCTCGCGCGCAAGGCCGGTATTCATCACCAGTGAATTCAGGCCGATGAAGCACCAGCCGGCGGCCTCGAAGCGAAAGCAGTCCTCGCCGAAGATCGATATGAAAGCGTCTACGGTTTGCGGCGTGACCGATTGTGCCGGTGGCGGCCCGACCGCGGTCGGGTTGTCGCCGATATCGTGGTTGCCGGGCAGGTAGCGGCATTCGACGGGAAGTGCCGCGTGCAGCGTTTTGGCGAAATCGAGATCGTCGCGTTGGATTGGACCGTCAAAGGAAAGGTCGCCGCTGTTGATGACAAGATCGGGCCGAGTGGCGTCGATGTATTCACTGACGCGGTGAAAATTGTCGGTCAGCATCGGCAGACGGCGGGCGAGGTGCGGATCGGAGATCTGGGTCAGGCGAAATTCGGGCATCGGAAAATCCTCCGATGCCATCATACATGCCGAGAAATGCGCAGACGATGGTCGTTCCGGCTGTCCGGCGCCCCAGGTCCCGCGGGCGCGGTAATCCTGCCCTTTCCCGCCAGGATAAGCCATCGACGCGCTCCAAAGCGCTCCAGCCCTGCGCGGAGGAACTTCGCACCGGCCTGGCACCGGCGGCGTCGGGTTCAGGACGGCGGCCGGGATCTGCCGGGATTCATTGTCAGGGCGGGGCGTGGCCGCTATACGCAGGGCCTGCGGTTGGACTGAGGGGGATTGCAATGTCGGTTCAAATGGTTCTGTTGCCGGTCTTCGTACTGGTCGGCCTCGCTTTCGCGCTGCTGCTCGGGATGGCGACGATGCGCACGCGCGCGCTGGCTGGTGGGGAAACCAGAATGAAAGACGTCGCGCTGGGGGAGCCGAACTGGCCGACCCGGGCCGCGCAGATCGGCAATTGCTTCAGCAACCAGTTTGAAATTCCGGTGCTGTTCTACATCCTGATCGCGATTGCGCTGCCGTTGCGCCGCGCCGACCTGGTGATCGTGCTGCTATCGTGGGTATTCGTGGTCACCCGTTTCGTCCATGCCGGTATTTTCGTCACCACCAACGATCTGCGGCGCCGCGGGCCCGCCTGGTTCGCCGGCGTGCTGGTGCTGTTCGCGATGTGGCTTTATTTCGCGCTGAAGATTCTGCTGCTGATCTGACCCGGTACCGCTCCGTCGAATTGAAAGTCTTGTATGACGCCTGCTGCACGGCTCTCCGCGGCCATCGAACTGATCGAGGCGATTGATACCCAGCGCGTCCCGGCGGCGAAGGCGCTGAAAGAGTGGGGCACGGCGCATCGCTATGCCGGCTCCGGCGACCGCGCCGCGATCTCGGGCCTGGTCTGGGACGTGCTGCGCCGCCGCGCCTCCAGCGCCTGGGTTTTGGACAACGACACGCCGCGCGCGCGCGTGCTCGGCATGCTCAAGCTCGAGCGCGGGTTCGATGTCGAGACGATCGCGGCACTGTGCGACGGCGGACGCTTCGCGCCGGATCCATTGACCGAGGCCGAGCGCGTCGCGCTGGCGTCGCGTTCGACTGCGGATGCGCCGGCTTATATCGCCGGCGACTATCCGGAATGGCTCGACGGCTATCTGACGCAGGTGTTCGGCGATGATCGCGTCGCCGAAGCGGCCGCGATGGCGAGCCGCGCGCCGCTCGATCTGCGCGTCAATACGCTGAAGGCGAAACGCGAGAAAGTGCTGGGATCGACGGCGCATCTGGGGACAACGGCGACGCCGTGGTCACCGATCGGCCTGCGCATCGAGCTTGGCGCCGACGCCCGCAATCCCGGCATCCATGCCGAGGAGGATTTCATCAAGGGCGCGGTGGAAGTGCAGGACGAAGGTTCGCAACTCGCGGCATTGCTGTCCGGCGCAAAGCCCGGCGAGCAGGTGATCGACCTCTGCGCCGGCGCCGGCGGCAAGACCTTGGCGCTGGCGGCGATGATGCAGGGCAAGGGCAGGCTGATCGCGACCGATCACGACAAGCGGCAACTGGCGCCGATCTATGAGCGGCTGTCGCGGGCGGGCGTGCATAATTGCGACATCCGCACGCCGAAGGGGCCGAACGACACGCTGAGCGACATCCATGCATCGGCCGATCTGGTACTGCTGGACGCGCCCTGTACCGGCACCGGGACGTGGCGGCGCAATCCCGACGCCAAATGGCGGATGCGGCCCGGAGCGCTGGACATGCGGCTGAAGGACCAGGTCGCGGTGCTCGACCGCGCGGCCGCCCTGGTCAAGCCGGGCGGGCGGATTGCCTACATCACATGCTCGGTGCTGCCGCAGGAAAATGGGGAGCAGATCAGGGCGTTCGTGACCCGGCATCCTGGATTCGCGGTGCTGCCGCCGTCGCAAATCATGTCGGTGCTTTGGGACAAGGCGGAGGATTTCGCTGCCGCCACGCTGCAATCCGCGGAGGGGCTGCTGATGACCCCGCGCCGCACCGGCACGGACGGGTTTTTCGTATCGGTGCTTGCGCGGCAAACGTAGCGCGTCAGGCCCGGCTTGTCGCCGGCATCCCTTCTTGCGTCCGTCCGCAGCGAAAGACGTGGATGGCCGGGACGCGCCCGGTCAGGACGTTTGTTGAGGGGTTGCGAGCCGCCCCCCGGTCGTCTAATTCCTTGCGATGACCCCAGCCCAGCAGATACGCGAGTCGACGCCTTCGGTGGCCTCGGCGCATGACAAGATTCTGATCGTCGATTTCGGCAGCCAGGTGACGCAACTGATCGCGCGGCGGGTGCGCGAGGAGGGCGTCTATTCCGAGATCGTGCCGTTCCAGAAGGCCGAGGCCGCGTTCGCCGCGATGAAGCCGAAGGCGGTGATCCTGTCCGGCGGGCCGGAATCGGTGCACGAGGCCGGATCGCCGCGCGCCCCGCAGGCGATTTTCGATTCCGGCGTACCGGTGCTCGGCATCTGCTACGGCCAGATGACCATGGCGGCGCAGCTCGGCGGCACCGTCGAGGGCGGCCATCACCGCGAATTCGGCCGCGCCGATGTCGAGGTCAAAGCCGCAAGCCGCCTGTTCGATGCAACATGGCGCATGGGCGAGCGTCATCCGGTGTGGATGAGCCATGGTGACCGCATCACCAGAATGCCCGATGGCTTCGAGGTCGCCGGCGTCTCGGCGAATGCGCCGTTCGCGGTGATCCAGGACGAGCGCCGCAAATATTACGGGCTGATGTTCCATCCTGAAGTGGTGCATACACCCGACGGCGCAAAGCTGATCCGCAATTTCGTCCGCAAGGTCGCGGGCCTGACCGGCGACTGGACCATGCGTGCCTTCCGCGAGGAAGCGATCGAGAAGATCCGCGCGCAGGTCGGCCGAGGCAAAGTGATCTGCGGCCTGTCCGGCGGCGTCGATTCCGCGGTCGCCGCGGTGCTGATCCACGAGGCGATCGGTGACCAGCTCACCTGCGTGTTCGTCGATCACGGCCTGCTGCGGCTCAACGAAGCTGAAACTGTGGTCGATCTGTTCCGGCATCACTACAACATCCCGCTGGTGCATGTGGATGCCTCGAAGCAATTTCTTGGCGAGCTGGCCGGCGTTGCCGACCCCGAACTGAAGCGCAAGACCATCGGCCGGCTGTTCATCGACGTGTTCGACGCCGAAGCGAAGAAGATCGGCGGCGCGGAATTTCTGGCGCAGGGCACGCTCTATCCCGACGTGATCGAGAGCGTCTCCTTTACCGGCGGTCCCTCGGTGACCATCAAATCGCATCACAATGTCGGCGGCCTGCCCGCGCGCATGAACATGAAGCTGGTCGAACCCTTGCGCGAATTGTTCAAGGACGAGGTCCGCATATTGGGGCGCGAACTCGGCCTGCCGGAGATTTTCGTCGGCCGCCATCCGTTTCCCGGCCCAGGCCTCGCGATCCGCTGCCCCGGCGACATCACCCCGGAAAAGCTCGACATCCTGCGCAACGCCGACGCCGTCTATATCGACCAGATCCGCAAGGCCGGACTTTACGACAAGATCTGGCAGGCGTTCGCGGTGCTGCTGCCGGTCAAGACAGTGGGCGTGATGGGCGACGGCCGCACCTATGAATACGTCGTGGGCCTGCGCGCGGTGACATCGACGGACGGCATGACCGCGGATTTCTATTCCTTCGAGATGGCCTTTCTCGGCGAGACGGCAACGCGGATCATCAATGAGGTCAAGGGCGTCAATCGGGTGGTGTACGACGTGACGTCAAAGCCGCCGGGGACGATCGAGTGGGAATAGGATGTAGATCGGAATAGCGAAGCGTATCGCGCCGATCGCGGACGCTGTTGATAACGCCGCGGTCGCCAGCGATGGGGCCGACCTTCTGATCGACGCCTTCACGGGCCTCCCACGCCCGTGCCTTGGGTGACGAGAAGCCCGTCCAGTTGCTCGAACGTCTCGCTGAACCCACCCGTGCTTCCGGAGGCGATCGCGCCGTCGAGGGCTTCCTTGGAAGGATAGCGGTCGTGCATGACGACCAGGGTCTCGCCACGTCGTTCTTCGAAGGTCACCGTGGTAACGGACCCTCCTTCGCCCCCTTCGTCATTCGTCCAGACCAGGCGGGAGTGCGGCGTCACTTCGATGTACCTGCCGAAAAACGCCATAGGCTGCTCCGAGGAGGCGTGGCCGAACACGAAACGGTACGTACCCCCCGTACGAACATCGGCGTCGCAGGAAAGAAAGGACACTCCGAACGACTTCGGTGCCCACCACCGCCTGAGCAGCTCCGGCGTGGTCCAGGCCTGAAATACGATGCGCGCCGGCGCGTTGAAGGTCCGCGTGACGACGAGCTCACATTCGGACTTCCGTTCCACCGTCGTGCGGTTCTTCATGGGGGCGGGCTCATTTTGTCTTCTGTCGTGCATCGGCCTTTTCCTTCCGTTTCAATTCCTCGACCACCTTGTCCAGCTCGTCGAACCGGGCTTCCCATACCTGACGGTATCGCTCGATCCATGCCGCCTCTTCCCCCAATCCGCGCAGGCCGAGCTTGCAGGTGCGCACGCGTCCGACCTTCTCCGTCTTGACGAGCCCGACCTGCTCCAAAATGCCGACATGCTTCTTCATGCCCGTAAGGGTCATGTGAAACTTGTCGGCCAGATCCGTGATCGAAGCGTCTGCACGCCCAAGCTGCTCCAGGACGCCGCGTCGGGTGGCGTCCGAAAGCGCAGCAAATGATGCATCGAGCAAGGCTGGGGAATACTGAACCATTTGGTTCAGTATATACTACGCAACCCGCGGCGCGCAAGAAGAGAGGAGGGCTCGCGGGGGAAAATCGCGCATCCGCCAACCACGGGGCGGCCGGCGCAAAGCGCTCCGCTATCGTGCCTTACACCGCCACATTGCGGGTACGCGGACGGCCCGTCATGGTCGTGCCTGGCAGGGGCGGCGCCGCAGTGCCCGTCGCATGCGGGAAATATTGGTACTGCATCGAATGCATCGCGCCGGCTTCGGAGGTCCAGGAGGGATTCGAGACCGGGGTGACCGTGAACGTGTCGGGATCGCTCGGCGTGATCTGCGTGTAGGCGGGGATCGTCCCGCTCAGAACATAGATCGTATCGTACAGCCACCAATCCGTCTTATACAGATCGGGGCCCGGCGCCGGAAATGTCGCGAGCACGCCTTTCAGATTGGCCCAGCCCATTGGAACGATATCGTTGGTGTTGACCGCCGCATAGTATTTGAAGGTGTTGCCGAAATTCGTCGCGAACCCGGCGTTCCACATGGTCGGAGCCGCGAACGTATGTGGCCACAGTGAAAACGTTAGCGGTGCGACTTTTGCGAGTTGATCATTGAGCCATGCCGTGGCAACGACAGCCATCGCTCCGCCGAGGCTGTGCCCTGTCACCATCAGGTTGAGCGTGCCGGTTTTGGCAAGCCCGCGCAGATAGTCCAGCAGCGACAGGCCCGTGACGGGATCGGTCAGCCCTATAGCGAGCGCCAGCGCGCTGTTGATGCCGGCGCTGATCTGCAATGGCGCGTTGGGCTGCTGCGGATACAGCCAGGGGATCATGAAGCCGTTGGCGTCGGCGAGCACATTGGTAAAGGAGCCGGAGATCGATCCGTCGACGTCGGTACCGCGGAAAGCCAGCGCATAGCTGCCGTCGGCGCCTTGCGCGACATAGCCTAGGATGCCGTCGTTCACCGCCGGTCCCCAACGCAACGTCCAAGGTCCGTTTGCCGCGCCGGCAGGAACTTTTGCCAGCAGCGTTTTGAAGTCGCTGGCCGGAATGACCGGCAGCGCATCGTCGATATACGCAAAATAGGCCAGATAGGCCGCCGCTACTTTATTGACTGCCATGGCTGTTGCTCCGTGCGGGCATGGTCCGGTCATTCCGATGGTAGGTTGGTTGTCGGTATTACCGCAAGGGTTGTATTGGCTATGGCCGTCGCGACGAGAATCAAGGAAGCTCACAGACCCCAAGCGTCCAACAATTGCGGGACCACATGGCACGCGTGCGCTGTATCACTGAAATGGGCATGGGCGTCGACGTTCACGGCCGCGATGCCACCAAGGCGGCGAGGCGCGCGGTTTCGGACGCGATTCGGCACTCCAGCCTCGGCTTTTTCCGGATGGTCGGCAAAACGTCGGGCGACATGTTCGTCGATGTCACGATCGGCGTGCCGGACCCCGGGGCAGTCGATACATCAGCGGTCGCCAAGGAACTGCCTTACGGCACCGTGACGGTGACCGCGGTCAAAGGCGGGCTCGAAATAGCCGCAGAGAGCGGCGGCGATGCCATCATCATCGCCAATGCCGCCGTCATTGTGAGTCTTGATGACGGCGCATCCGGCTAGCTTGCGGCGGCGCAATACCAGGGGTTTGTCATCGAACGGCGTTTCGAATCACTGGCTATTGAGCGCTGCCGGTTGATATAGCAAGTCTTCGCCATCGTGGATGTGTCTCGTGTTATCGGATGTATTGCAGCAGAAGGACATCTATACCTTCTTCAGCCGTTCGGCGTTCGAAAAGGCGTATGTCTATCAGGCTCAGGGGCGGGTCGCCGGAGTGGAGATCAGTGACGATCTCACCCGCATTCGCGCCAAGGTGAAGGGAAGCGGATCCAATACTTACAGCGTCGGGATCCAATTGGAGTTCAATGGCGGGCGGCTCGCCGATCTCGACGGCGAATGCAGTTGTCCGATGGCGTTCAATTGCAAGCACGTGGCGGCGACCGTCCTCGAAGTCCTCAGCGGGAAACAGCCGCCGAGCGGACCGACATTGCCAGGCCAGCGAAACGCGCAGACTACCATTGTGACGCCGGCCGTGCCGGTTCTGTCTTACGAGGTCACGACATGGCTCGACATCGTCGGGAAGGCCGTGCGTGGCGACGATTATCCTGCCGATCTTACCCAACGGCTGCTGTACTGCTTACAGCCACCCCGGAGCAGCGTATGTTTCCCGTTCCTGACCGTATCGTTGATATCAGTCCGGCTGCTCAACAGCGGGGAGTACGGCGGCAAGTATACGCAGCCCAGCCTGTGGAATTTTTCCCCTGAGCGCGCGCCGAAATTTTATCGCGATATGGATATCGATATTCTGGGCCGCCTCTCGAGTATTCACCGCATCTATGACAACAATTCCAGTCAACGCCTGCAATCTGCCGAACTCTTGCAGCAGATCATCGCGACCGGAAGGGCCTTCTGGCTCGATTACAAGCGTTCGCCGCTGCGCTGGGGCGAGAAACGTGACGGGCGCATCGAATGGTACCAAGCCGATAGGAACAGCGTCGCTCCTCGTCTGATCGTTCCGGGAATGACGGCGCTCAACGCCGAACCGCCGGTCTATGTCGATGAGAGCGCCGGAGTGATAGGACCGGTGGAACTGACGCTGCCGCCGCGACTGGCGTATCAGATCCTGTCGGCTCCACCCATTCCATGCGCCGAGATCGCCGAGGTCGCGAGCCGCCTCGGGTACAAGATCCCGGAGGTTCATCACGGCGTGTTGCCCCCGCCGCCGGCGGCGGCGGTGAAGATCGAGCAGGATCCGACCCCGATATTACGACTGCGATCGGGCCGCGCCATGGCGTACGGCCATTACGGCGATAGACCCGCCGTATTGCCGGTCGCACAGCTCAGCTTCCGTTACGGCCCAGTCGAAGTCGGTTCGATGGAGCGGGCGAGCCAGCTCGAAGCATTTCGGGACGGGCAAGTCTACGCGGTATCCCGGCGCCTCGCAAAGGAAAGAGGCGCATTCAAGCGGTTGTCCGGACTGGACTTCATCAACGCAAGATCGGTGCATCATTATCTTGAGGTCGACCATCACCGGGATTTTACCTTCAGGGAAGCTCACGACTGGCTTGACTTCCTCAACCATGATGCCGCCGACTTGCGGGCCGAAGGATTCGAAATTCGGATTGATGATGATTTTCCGTATCGACTGGCGGGCGCTTCCGGCGCATTCGATGCGGAATTCGAAGATAGCGGCATCGACTGGTTCGAACTGGCCCTCGGCGTCGAAATCGACGGCGAAAGGCGCGATCTTGCGCCGATGCTGGCGGCGCTGGTTTCCGATCCCTCCTTTACTCCGGATGTCATCAAACAGCTCGCCGAAGGGGGAGACAGTCTCTATGTGCCGCTTGCCGACGGCCGGCATGTTGCGCTTGCCGCGGATCGTTTTCTTCCCCTGGTGCTGGCGCTCCATAGTCTGAAGCTCAGCGGCATATTCGTCGAGACATCCGGAAACATTAAGCTCTCGCGCGCGGATGTCGTGCCGCTACTGGCGCTCGAGAACGAGGCCTTCGCCTTCAAGGGCGCCGACAACCTCCGCCGCCTTACCGGTCTGCTGCAAGGGCGCGGGTTGGTCCCCGCACGCATGCCACCTCAGTTCCGCGCCGAGCTCCGGCCCTATCAGGCGCAAGGCGTGGCATGGCTCGATCTGCTCTGCGAGAGCGGCCTCGGCGGCGTGCTGGCAGACGATATGGGGCTCGGCAAAACCGTTCAGATCCTGGCGCTCCTTGCGCTGGAGAAATCCCGCGGCAATCTCATCAGTCCCGCGCTCGTCGTCGCGCCGACCAGTCTGATGAGCAACTGGGTCAATGAGGCGCGAAAATTCGCGCCGGACCTGAAGGTCCTGTTGCTGCACGGCGCGGATCGCAAACAAAGTTTCACCAGGATTGCCGAGCACGACCTGATCCTGACGACGTACCCCCTGATCGCCCGCGATCGAGAAACCCTGATCGCCCGCCACTGGCATATCGCGGTCCTGGACGAGGCGCAGACCATCAAGAATCCGGATGCCGCCACCAGTCGATTGATCCGCGACGTGAAGGCAAAACACCGTTTTTGCCTGACCGGAACCCCGATGGAAAACCATCTCGGCGAACTCTGGTCGATCATGAGTTTCGCCAATCCCGGTTATCTCGGGGACAAGGCGGCATTCGCCCGCCAGTGGCGCACCCCGATCGAAAAGCGCGCCGATGCCGCGCGAGCGGCGGTGCTCGCGCACCGGGTCAAGCCATTTCTGCTGCGGCGGACCAAGGCGGAAGTCGCGGCGGAGCTGCCACTCAAGACCGAGATTCTGGAAACCATTGTCCTTGAAGGCCGCCAGCGCGATCTCTACGATTCGATCCGGTTATCGATGTCAGCCAAGGTTCGCCAGGCCATCGCGGCCCGCGGGTTGGCAAAGAGCCATATCGTCGTGTTGGAGGCTCTGCTCAGGTTGCGTCAGGTGTGTTGCGATCCGGCGCTTCTAAAGCTCGATGACGGCGTCGATCGGCCTTCCGCCAAGCTCGACCGGCTGCTGGAAATGGTGCGGGAATTGCTGAGCGAAGGCCGCAGGATTATCGTCTTTTCGCAATTCACCTCCATGCTGGCCTTGATCCGGTTCCGCCTCGATGCGGAAAGCGTCCGCTATAGCGTGCTGACCGGTAAAACTTCGGACCGCAAAGGCGCCATCGAAACATTTCAGGGCGGCGCCACCGATGTCTTTCTGGTCAGCCTGAAGGCGGGCGGCGTCGGGCTGAACCTGACCGCCGCCGATACGGTGATCATCTTCGATCCCTGGTGGAATCCGGCTGTCGAACAGCAGGCCATCGATCGCGCTCATCGGATCGGCCAGGACAAGGCGGTCTTTGTCCATCGCCTGGTGGCAGCCGGCACGGTTGAGGAGAAGATGGATGAACTCAAGGCCCGGAAGCGTGCGTTGGCCGACAGCGTGTTCGACCGCGATGGACGCATCGGCGCCGCTCTTACGGAAGACGATGTGAGAGCGTTGTTCGACGATTAGTGCGGAGAGAGGTTGAGAGAGCGGGCGCCGTCATGGCCGGGCTTGACCCACGGCAATCCATCCCCTTCGAAACGACTCTTCCGAAGATGAATGGATACGCGGGTCAAGCCCGCGTATGACGAGATGTGTGAATCCGGTAGGGTTTGTCCGGCCGTCCACGTTTTTCTCTGCTCAACTACCGCGAAGACGTGGATGCCCGGCACGAGGTCGGGCGCGACTTTACTGAGAATCCGTCCGATGATCCGTCTTCATGACAATGTCAGCATGACGACGCCGAAGATCAGGACGGCACAGCCAACGATACGCCATGGCCCGACATTTTCTCCAAGAATGACCATGCCCATGATCGCGCCCAACATCATCGACATTTCGCGCATGGGAGCCACAACACTCAATGGCGCTCCGGTGTTGAGGGCTGTTAGCACGAGGATATAGGAGAGCGGCGATAGCAGGCCGACTGCCGCAGCGAGAAGCCAGTAGCCTTTCATCAGTTCTCGAGCGCGACCTGGATTTGCGATGATCAGGGGAGCGAGCAGGACGAAGCGGAGCAGGTTGGAGAACCAGTCAAGCACCACCGGTGCGATACCGAGCGTTTTGACGGAATAGGCATCAACGACCGTGTATGTGGCAATCAGACCGCCGGTTGCGGTTCCCCATCGCACGCCGGCCAAGCCGCCAGGTTGACGAAATGCGCGGAGGCTTCCCTGCGTCGCGATAAGCCAGATACCCGAGACAACGGTTACAAGGCCGGTCATCACTTGAAGGGACGGAGACTCCGCAAGGAAAAGCACGGCACCCAACGTCGATAGCATCGGTCCCGTACCGCGTGCGACCGGATATACCACCGAGAAATCTGCATTCTGATATCCGCGCTGAAGGCAGAGGCTATAGCCGAGATGAATCAAGCCGCTGAGGACGATGAATCCTGCCACGGTCCAGTTCCACTGCACGCTCTCTTCCACCATCAGGTAGACGACCCACGGCAGATAAGCCAGGCTGGCAAAAAGATTATAGGCGAAAACAAAAACCGGCCCGACAGAGGAAGCCCGCTTCGACAGCAAATTCCAGGTGGCATGGATGAATGCTGCGATGATAACGAGTGAAAAAGCGCCAATAGTCATCGAGGCGTTAGAACCTTCAGGGTAGCGATGATGGATCTATTTTCCGAGTTTTTACGACATCTCAATTAAAAATAGCCAAAGCTCGCGGTCAATGCCGGCCTGCCTTGCGAGCGGCGCACCCGGTTTCTCAACATTTCGCTCTCGCCACAGGTTTCTGCAGTCGCGGAGGCGTTCGGCGGGCGGAAAATCGACATCGTCCACTTGCCATATTTTGAGCCCTGCCGGACTTCTCCGCTGATGGGGGCGATCAATCCACCTTTGAAGTATGCATCGGCAGCGATTGAGACTTGCAGAAAATTACATTCTTGAACGTTGCAGAGGATCATTCGATCAGTGATACCCTATGCTATCGTGTCAAGGTAACTGATCTTTTTGAAGAACGTATGTGAGACCAGCGCACATGGCACGCCGACTGCCCTCCCTCAATGCACTCCGCGCCTTCGAAGCGGCTGGTCGTCTTGGCCTGATGAAGCTCGCCGCCGACGAGTTGCACGTTACTCATAGCGCAATCAGCCGTCAGATACAGCATCTGGAAGAGATGATGGACATACGCCTGTTTGAAGGCCCCAAACACGCGCCGAAGCTCACAGAAGCGGGTAAAGCACTTTTGCCTGCCCTCAGCGCCGCATTCGACCAAATGGATACAGCGGTCCGCCTGGTCAGCGACACCGAGGAAGGGCCCCTGGATGTTTCCTGCCTGGGAACCTTTCTGATGAGATGGCTGATCCCGCGCCTGCATTGTTTTCGAAAGGAGCACCAGACCATCGAAATTCGGATGAGCACCGCCGATACACCGGTTGATTTTTCGCGCGAGAATTTCGACGTCGCAATTCGCGTCGGTACAGGACCGTGGCCGGACAATTCTGAGGTGATGCCGTTGTTCGCAGAATGGTTCGGGCCTGTCTGTTCACCGGCTATAAAAGTTGAGCCGAATGAAGTCCTTCGGCTGCCGCTGCTGCAAACACAAACCCGGCGCTCAGCCTGGAAGGATTGGAGTAAACGGACGGGCATCGCTTTCGATCCTTTGTGCGGCACCGAGTTCGAACATTTCTATTTCATGCTCGAGGGGGCCATTGCCGGCCTCGGCCTTTGCATTGCGCCATGGCCGCTTGTTGCAGATGACATCGTGGCCGGGAGACTGATTGCCCCCTTTGGCTTTGTCGAAAGTGGACAGGACTATGTCGCGCTGCGGCGCAGGCGACGAAACAGAAAAGCGGCGACATTCACGAATTGGCTCAAGAACTCCGCCGCCGATTTTATGCAATCCTCGAATCTGGAACTTCGTCATTTCGGCAGCGTATCGCGCGAAACTTCCTCCATCAGCCTGACCAGCAAGTAGATGCGTGGCGCGATCTTGTCCAGTTCGATGTATTCCTCTCCCGCGGCGTGAGCGCCTCCTCCGACCGGCGCAAGTCCGTCCAAGGTCGCTGTGCCGGCCGCGGCCGTATAGTTGCCGTCGGTGCCGGCGCCACTGGCTTCAGTCTTCAGTTCCCGGCCGATCTCGCGATAGATGCTCTGCGCGCGCGCGACGAGCTTGCTCGTGCCGTCGCTGAACGGAAAAGGCGGGCGCCCTCGCTCAAGACTGGTCCGGACCTTGGAACACGTCAACAATCGTTTCGTCGCAGCCAGAACCGCCGCATCGTTCTCGATACGATCGAATTCGGCGGGATCGAGAACGCGAATGTCGGCCTGCGCTTTCGCCTCAGCCGGAATGATGTTGCTTCGCTCGCCACCGCTCAATAGCGTGAAATTGAGAGATGTCTCCTTCTCCGGGCGCGAGAGATCCTTCATCTGCAGGATCTGATACGCCATTTCCACGGCTGCGTTGCAGCCCTTCTCCGGTTCCGCGCCGGCATGCGCCGCCTTGCCGGCCACTTCGACGCGAAAATATCCGATGCCCTTTCTGGACGATACGATTCTGTCATCAGGCGCACCGAACTCAAGCACGAACGCGACGTCGTGGTCCCGGGCCAGTCTCTCGATCAACGCTTGGGAGCCGGCCGATCGTTTCTCCTCATCCGTCGTGCTCAGAAGAGTAACCGTCCCATATGTGTCGCGCCCCAGTTCCCGCAGAACCCTTACGGCCATAAGTCCGATGGCGATAGCTCCCTTGTCGTCGAGAACGCCCGGTCCGTAGATCCTGTTGCCATCTTGCCGCCAGAAGAAAGTCTTCGATGTCCCGGCTGGATAGACGGTGTCCATGTGTGAAACGAGCAGGATGCGGGCCTTGCCGCTTCCCCGCCAGCGGCCCATTACGTTCCTCCCAGGGCCGACGCCGGCAGCCGCGGTATGCACGTCGCCGCCGAGCTGCCGAATCTGACGCGCCAGTTCCTCCTCCATTGCCAGGATGCCGTTTTCATCCAGCGACGGCGATTCGATATCGACCATCTTCTTCGTGATCTCGAGAAACGGCACCACGAGATGCTCGGCGGCGGCGAGAAGCGGTTTCGACTGTTCCTGGGCGGGGGACGCCGCGGTCACGCAGGTCAGGGCGCCGGCGGCGACCAACGTCCGCATCACATTGCCGAGGCCGACCGCGTTCGTCATCGCCAATTGCGGATCACCGCGCTTGTGAACTCCGTCGTCGTGGCGGCTCCTCCTTGATCGGGCGTGCAGGAGGCTGGATCGGTCAGCGTCAAATCGATCGCTTCTTCGATCGAACCCGCCACCGAACAAAGATCGCTGCGCGCGCAACGCCGGCCGAGCCAATCGAGCAGCATCGCGACGGACAGGATCAGGCCGGTCGGGTTGGCGCAGTTTTGTCCGGCAATATCGGGCGCCGAGCCGTGCGAGGCCTGCGCCATCGCCTGATTCCGACCGACATTGAGGGAAGGAGCCATTCCGAGTCCGCCGGCTATCTCCGCGGCCTCGTTTGAGAGAATGTCTCCGAACATGTTGGTCGCAAGAATGACGTCGAATTGAGCCGCGTCGCGCACCAGCAGCGCGGCGGCCGCGTCGACCAGCACCTCGCTGACGATGACGTCCGGGAATTCGGTGGCGACAGTGCGCACGGTGTCGAGGAACAGCCCGTCGGATAATTTCAGCACATTGGCCTTGTGGATGACCGCGAGCCGCTTGTGGCGGGTCGCGGCAAGCTGCAGAGCCTCCCGCGCGATGGCGCTGCTGGCCCCTTGCGTGACTTTCCGCAAGGCGAAGGCGGTCGCCGGATCCGGCATGAATTCGCCCGATCCCGCGTGCATGGTCCGACATGCGTAGAAGCCTTCGGTGTTTTCGCGAACGACAACCAGGTCGATCCCCGCGGAGGCTGCGTTTCGCCCGCGCTGCCGGCATGGCCGAAAATTGGCGAACAGATCGAGGCCGGCGCGGAACTCGGCTGATGCGTTGATGCCCCCGTGATCGCGTCCCGGATACTGGAACGTTGAGAGGGGTGCCAGCACGATCCCATCTGCCGCCTCCGCTGCCCTGCGGACCGACTCCGGAAGAGTGGTGCCCTCCCGTGCGAGCGTCGAAAGGCCGAGTTCGCGACGCTCGATGTTGAGCCGCAAGCAGGCATGCTCATTCACATGAGTGAGGATTGCAGCGGCCGCGGCGGAAATTTCGGGGCCGATGCCGTCGCCGTCCAGAATCAAAACGTCCATGGTGAGATTCCAGTCAGCGGCCGGCGGCGCCCTGGGTTTCTCTCTCCAGCGCCGCGTCGTAGCCGACCTCAAGGAAGATTTCCGAGACGGGGGTGATTGAGTTGTCGACCTCCATCGATCTATCGTTGTCCAGGATCGACCGGCAGACCTGACGCATGGCGAAATGCGCGGCGCGCAAGAGATGGTTTGCGTGGATCACGATGTTGGCCCCGCGCTCGTGCAGCATCTCCGCGCGTACATTGTTGTAGGTCGTCGGCACGCAGATGACCGGCTGGCTGTGGTTTGCGGCATTGCGATAGCGGTGCAGGAAATCGAAGATGCTGTCCGGCTGACGATCTTTCGAATGAATCATGACGCCGTGCGCTCCATTGTCGAGATAGACCTTGGCGCGTTCGAGCGCATCACGGACGGTTTCCCCTGCAATCAAGCTTTCCAGCCGCGCGAAAATCATGAAATCGGTCGACAGAAGCGCGTTTCGTCCGCGCCGCAGCTTTTTCCCGAAAACCGCCGGCTCCTCGAGCACATGTCTGGACTGCAGTGAAAGGCTGTTGCGTTTCGGATGTTGCTTGTCTTCGATGACAACAGCGCTCACACCCATGTTTTCAAGACGAGCGCAGAGGTATTCGAAAGCCGTTTCCTCCCCGCCGGTATCTCCATCGACGATGAGGGGCTTCGGACTGGCATTGAGAACCTCGTCGATGAGTTCTATTCGGCGCTCCAGGGCGTAAAGCTCCATGTCGGGAAGCGCGCGCGCGGCGGAGCTCGTCAAGCTCGACAACCACAGCGCATCGAAACTCCGTCCTTCATGACCATTGCTGGACCCTGTCGTCTCGCTTGACACCAGCGCCGAAATTCCGCTGTGAGCTTCAATGGCGCGCACAAGGCGGCCCGAGGTCACGAGCTCGCGGAGCTGGGGCCGCCGTTTCTCCGGCAGTATGCGGCGGATCATCGTCATGGCCGTCGTCCTTCGTGCTGCGCGCCGGCCTGCGCCAGGCGCTTGACCACCAGTGGCAGCAGTCCCCCTTCTGCGACCATTTCGAGCATGCGTTCTGACGGCGGCGCGAAGCTGACAACGGTCTGAGACGCACCCGTGATCCCGCCTGCCTCGAGGTCGATGCTGATCGTATCGCCCTCGGCCGCATGCAAATTCGCAGCCTCGATCGCAATAAGCCCGAGATTCCACGCATTCCGGAAGAAGATGCGCCCGAAGCCCGGCGAGATCACGGCTTTGACGCCGGCAGCGAGCAGCGAGCTCACCGCCTGTTCGCGTGAACTGCCGATGCCGAATGTGGCTGTGGTGCAGATCACGTCTCCTTGCCGGAACGTGCCGGCAAGTCCCGGGAAAATATTCTCGAAAACGTGTTTCGCAAGCTCGCTTGGGTCCGTGAACATGTGCTTGTAGCGGCCGGGAATGATATCGTCGGTCGATATGACACGGTCGATCCTGCGGACCCGGAGCAGACCGAGGTTGATCATTGCAGCAACTCCGAGCTCTTCGGCAGTTCCCCTCGAATTGCGGTGTGGGCGGCCACGAGCGGCGAAGCGAGGTAAATGTCTGCCTCGGAGTTGCCCATCCGGCCCAGGAAGTTGCGGTTCATCGTCGACAGAACGCGGTCGCCCGAGGCCGGAATGCTGCCTTGCGTGCCAAGGCAGGCGCTGCATCCCGGCGGCGAAATAATCGCTCCGGCCTGCATCAGCTTTGCGATATAGCCCCGCTCCATCGCTTCGATATAGACCCGTCTGGATCCGGGGGTGACGAGGCACTGGACGCCGGCGCGAACCTTGGCATCGCCCAGCACGGCAGCCGCCTCTGCGATGTCTTCCAGACGGCCATTCGTGCAGGTCCCGATGAAGACGTAGTTGATCTTGAAACCCTCGCATTCGTCGAGCGGCACGGCGTTGCCCGGCGAGTGCGGCTTCGACACCATGGGCGGAAGACCCTCGACGTCGACCACGATGACACGCGGGTCGCACGCGTCCGGCGGTTCAATGGGTTTCATGCCTTCCGGACGGCCGGGACCTGGCGGCAGGAACGTGCATTTTGCGCCCATCTCGACGCCCAGATTGGCGATGCTCGCGCAGGAATCGAGACCCAGTTCGTCAAACCACGAACCGGTCCATTCGACAGATTTATACAGGAACGGCTCCTGGCCGTTTTGCCTCAGCGCATAGAACACCACGTCCCGCGCCCGTGTCGCCGGACCGGGCCGGCCGCGGACATCCATCCAGACCGTATCGGGAACACGCAGCCACGTTTGTCCCGTCACCATTGCCGCGGCGCAGTCAGACGCCCCCATCCCCAACGCAAGGCATTGGGTGGATCCGCCCGTGCAGGTATGGGAGTCGGAGCCGACCACGATCGTGCCCGGCTCGTACCAACCTTCCTCAAGCGCGACGACGTGGCTGATCCCTTCGCCGGCGCGAAAAACCCGCACGCCGAGCCGATCGGCCAATCGCTCGGCTTCGCGCAGACGCGCCGCAATGTGCTTGTCCGGCGCGATCACGGAATGGTCGAAGAAGATCGCCACGCGGTCGCGGTCGAAGACGTGCGTGAAGCCGTGCTTTTCGAACAGCATGGCGATCGTGGGCGAATTGCCGTCCTGCAGGTAGACCCGGTCTACCTGGGCCGTCACCAATTCGCCGTGACTGACGCGTTCCCGTTTTGCATGCGAAGCGATAATCTGTTCGACCAGCGTCGGTTTCATTGGACAACCTCCGCTGTCCGGCTGAGGTCCTTGTACAAGTCGCAGAGCTGGTCGGGCGACAGCGCCGCGCCCTGGTTGATGGCGGCCGCGCGGACTTCGGTCAGGCAGCGGGCAAGCCGGTCATCCTCCACGTCAATGCCGCGGTCCT
This sequence comes from uncultured Bradyrhizobium sp., assembly GCF_964252615.1. Taxonomy (NCBI): domain Bacteria; kingdom Pseudomonadati; phylum Pseudomonadota; class Alphaproteobacteria; order Hyphomicrobiales; family Nitrobacteraceae; genus Bradyrhizobium; species uncultured Bradyrhizobium sp. The sequence continues at coordinate 21,104 of NZ_CAXUNQ010000001.1, read as the reverse complement.
CAAGCACGCTGCGAAGGGTGGCTCGGCCCGAATGCTTGCCGATCACATACCGGCGCACATTGCCGACCTCCTCGGGCCTGAAAGGCTCGAACGTATTCGTGTCGTTGAGCATGCCTTTGACGTGGATGCCGGACTCATGGGCAAAGACATTATCGCCCACGACGGGCTGCCAGGCCGGCAACGGTTGATGGCTCGCCTGGGCGACCATCTCGGCCAGTTCCTTCAGATGCTCGGTCCTGATGCCGAGATCGCGGCCGTAAAGGTGCTTGAGCGCGAGCGTCATCTGGGCAAGGTCGGGCATTCCCGCGCGTTCGCCCATGGAATTGACGCAGACGTGGAAGTACCTCGCCCCTGCGCGAAGTCCGGCGAGAGTATTGGCGACCGCCAGGCCGAAATCGTTGTGGCAGTGACATTGCGTGTCGATCGCCGACACTTGCGCGACCGCTTCGACCCGACGCCAATATTCTTCCGGCGACAGGATGCCGATCGTGTCGGACAAGCGCAGTCGATCGGCACCTGCCTCGGACACTGCGATCGCATATTCCTGCAGAAAGATAATTTCGGTTCGGCCGACGTCCTCGGCGCTGATGGATACGAAGACGCCTCGATCTTTGGCATATTTGATCAGTTCCGCAGCCCGCTGGAAAAGCCAGGTTCGATCCTTGCCGACACTTTCCTTCAGATGGATGCTGGAGGTCGGTAAACCGATATGGATCGCCTCGAAACCCATATCGATCGTCGCCGCGACATCTTCCATGATGCCGCGGTTCCACCCGATAAGCTTGACCTCATCCTTGCGTTCAAGCATCGCATGCAGCGTATCCAGCTCTTCCCCGCCCATCGCCGGAATACCGGGTTCGACCCACTTCACGCCAGTCGCGATCAGCTTGTCGAGGATCTTGAGCTTGGTGGCCTTTGAAAAGGCCACACCTGGAGCCTGCTCGCCATCGCGCAACGTTGTGTCTTCCAGAATGACATCGCGTCTGATCATCGGACACCTATCTGTAGTTGCAGAATAATTATGTCATAAACCTATTCGTGTGAGGTCGGGGAGAAAAGCGATGAATTTGAACGTCCTATGTTCTGAAATGTCTAGAACGTTATATTAGTTATCAAATCAGACCGGGACCTGCGTTTCAGGCCGAAGGAAGACGATGTAAGGACGTCGTTCGACGATTAGCCTGCAGCGAGCGCGCTAAAGGGCGGCTCAGGCTTCGTACACGATCGGGAAATAGGCCTGGTCGATCTCATTATTGCAATGAGCAATCAAGGACACGTTGATGTGCTTGTCCGACGCCGTGCCCGGGACGTAGTGGAGGTCGGCGTCCATATAGTGAAGCGTCAGCGCAATTCGATCGCCGGGCGATGCGTTGGGCCGGCTGCGATGGCCCGTCAGGCAGTGATGCGCCGATACGATCCCCGCCGGTCCCACCAGCGGATAGCCCTCGTAACCGTCGAGATCCGCATCGTCGCCGCGGCCGGCCGCCTCGACTCTGTGGCTTCCCGGCGCGAATTCCATGCCGCCATTGGCGGGCGAAACGGAATCGAGCGCCGCCCAGAAAGTCAGGAGACGCGGAGCGTTCAGGCACTGCCACGAGGTCATGTCGCGATGCCATCTTATCGCGTTCTTGCTCGAAGCGCCGGCGTATTTGCAGATGAACGACGTCCCCCAAAGCCGGATGCGCCGGACGCCCAACATCGCCGCGGCAAGCCGGCCCAGGCCGGCGTTCAGCGCGATCCGTGCGACAACGCCGCTCGACCAGTGCGGGTGCGAGAGCATGTCGAGACTGTCCTGCCCGTCGGGATCCTTGATCGTGTAGCGCGCCGGCGGGCGGGGAAGCTGGTCGAAGTCGCGGATCAGCCGCGCATATTCGCATCTGAGGTCGGCGACGGAGGAAGCCAGAACCGGTCGATCGGCTATGGCGAAACCGTGCCGGACCCACCGTTCCAGATCGAACGCCTGTTCCAGGCCCGTGAGATCTCCGGCTGCCACAGCGTCCCACCCGCGCAATGTTGCGTTCCGACGATCCGAAATCATTCCATATCGGCTCGGCGGTCACAACCCCGGACGTCGCGCCGCCAACTCTCGATCAGCGCTGGTCGACGCCATGGGCCGGCGGGGCATGCGCTTGGCCAATCTCCGAACTCGCTACGATGCCGGCGCCGCGGCGATCCGGCATGGGTCGAAGTGTCGGATGCCGGAGAGGCCGTCTTGTGCAAACGCGGCGGCAAGGTCGAGTGGGTCGTCCTGATCGAGTCTTCAGATCACCGTCTCGAGCCGCACGTAGCTTGCTTCCATGCCGTGCTCCATTCCGCTTGCAAGCATTTTTGCGCGCGATTCGGCATCGGGCAGGGTCATTCGCATGATCATCCACGTGCCGCCGCCGTCAGGGTCGAATCTTGTTTCGACGTGATTGTCGGGTGTCGGATCCGGCAGATGCATCCGCTCGACATGAACGATCCGGCTGAACGGCTTCAGCTCGACAAACTCGCCGGTGATGTAAAATCCGCCGGCCTTGTCGTTGATCCATTCGTAGCGGAATTTGCCGCCGGGCCGGGCGTCGCAGATGCAGACCGGCATCGTCCAGCCATCCGGTCCAAGCATCCATCGCTGGATCAAGCTCGGCTCGGTATGGGCGCGATACACCGCCTCGGGCGAGGCTTTGAAACGCCGCGTGATCACGATATGCCGGTCGTCCTCGGTCGTGAGTGTCAGCTTGCTCATCGGCGCGGCTTTCGCTTGCTGGGTCTGATGGTGGTCAAAAGGTCGTCCAGGCGGTCGTAATTCCTGGCGAGCGCCTCGCGGAGCGTGCCGAGCCACTGATCAATCTCGCCGATCGCCCCCGGCGCCAGCCGGCACGGCCGCCTCGTGCCCTCGACGCGCCGGACGATCAGCCCGGCGCCTTCGAGCACCTTGAGATGCCGCGATATCGCCGGCTGTGTCATCTCGAACGGTTTTGCCAGCTCCATCACCGATGCCTCGCCCAGCGCCAGACGAGCCAGCAGCGCCCTCCGGGTAGGGTCTGCCAAAGCGGAGAAGGCGCTATCAAGGTTCGACATCTAAGTTGTCCGTTATATAAGTATATTATTATATAACGAATTAGGCGCGTCAAGCCGCGATGCGGTTTCGGCGCAACGGCCGCGCTCTAACGGCCCAGCTTGTCCAGCGTGATCGGCAGGTCGCGCACCCGCTTGCCGGTGGCGTGATACACGGCATTGGCGATCGCCGAGGCGACGCCCACGAGGCCGATTTCGCCGACGCCCTTGATGCCGAGCGGATTGATGATGTCGTCCTTTTCCTCGACGAAGATCACCTTGATGTCGTGGACGTCGGCGTTCACCGGGACATGATACTCGGCATAATTGGCGTTCATGATGCGTCCGAAGCGGTGATCGATATGGGTTTCTTCGTGCAGCGCCATGCCGATCCCCCAGATCATGCCGCCCATGATCTGGCTGGCCGCGGTTTTGGTATTGAGGATGCGCCCGGCGGCGACCGCGCTGACGATCCGGGTGACCCTGATCACGCCAAGCTGTTCGTCGATCTTTACCTCGGCGAATACCGCGGAATGCGCGTTACGGGCGTATTTGTCGTTGTCCTCGAAAGTGGTGGATTGCTCCTGCTCGATGCGGTCGAGCTTGCCGTACCGTATCGCGTCCGCGATCGACACGGCGCGGCCGGCGTCATGTCTGGAAACGATCTTGCCGTCGGCAAGTACGACATCGTCGAGCTTCACACCCGCGAGCGGCGAATCCGGCATCTTCTGCGCCAGCGCCAGCAAATCCTTGCGCAAGGCGTCGGCGGCATTCTTGATCGCGTGGGACACCGAGGCCGCCATCCATGAGCCGCCTTCAACCGGCGAGGCGGGCAGCGAGGAATCGCCGAGCTTGACGCTGACATTGTTGATCGGCAGTCCCAGCATGTCGGCGGCGACCTGCGCCATGATGGTATAGGTGCCGGTGCCGATGTCGGACGTCGCGCAGGCGACCTCGGCGTGGCCATTGGCGGTCAACACGATGCGCGCCGACGTTTCCATCTGCAGCGCTTCCCATACCCCCGACGCCATGCCCCACCCGACCAGCTCGGTGCCCTCGCGCATCGAGCGCGGCTCGGAACTGCGCTTGCTCCATCCGAACGCTTCCGCCGCCTGCGCGTAACATTCGCGCAGCTCCTTGCTGGTGTAGGGCTTGTCCTCGTCCTGCTGACGATCCGAATAATTGCGCAGCCGCAATTGCAGCGGATCCATCTTTAGCGCGACCGCGAGTTCGTCCATCGCGCATTCCAGCGCATACATCCCGGTCGCGGCCCCCGGCGCACGCATGTCGCAGGGCGTCGGGATGTCGAGCTTCGCCAGCCTGTGCGAATATTTCGTGTTGGCGCATGTGTACAGCGCGCCGGACCAGCCGGTGTCGTTGCGTGCAAAGTCCTCGTATTGCGACGTCATCGCGACGACGTCATGCTCGACCGCTTCCAGCGAGCCATCGCGGCCGGCGCCCAGCGCCACGCGTTCCACGGTGCCGGGGCGGAAGCCGAGCGTGTACGTCTGTTGCCGCGTCAGCACCAGCCGCACCGAGCGTTGCAGCGCGCGCGCCGCCAGCACGGCGAGCGTTACCTGATGCTGCGGGCGCAGTCCGGAGCCGAACGCGCCACCCGTGAACGGCGACATCACCCGCACCTCATCCGGTTTCATCCGGAACACGCCGCAGAGATAACGATGCACATTCTGCACCCCCTGGGTCTTGTCGTAGACCGTGAGCTTGCCGTCGGCTTCCCTGATCACGGTGGAGGCAAACAACTCCATCGCATTGTGATGCTCGATCGGAACGAAGTAATCGGCCTCGTGGCGTACCGCGGCGGCGGCGAGCGCCTTCTCCGCGCTGCCGCGCGGCTTTGGCGGCTCCCCAGCCGGCTTTGCCTGGTCGAGTTTCTGCCGCAGACTGGTGACGTGCGCTTGTTCTTCGTATGCGACACGCACCCTTGTGGCAGCGAAGTGCGCGGTCTCCCAATCTTCGGCGAGCACGATCGCAACCGGTTGCCCGCTGAATTGTATTTTATCATCATAAAGCGGTCGATAGGGCGATCCGTTTTCTGGCGCGACGTCGTCCTTGTAGGAGCCGTCATCATCCGCCATCGGCGGCCGATTCTTGTGCGTCAAAATCGCGATTACGCCGGCAATCGAACTTGCCTCGCTGATGTCGATCGAGACAATGCGGCCGCTCGCGATGGTCGAGGTAACGAGGTTGCCGTAAGCGAGGTCGGGCGCGCCGAATTCGCCGGCATACTTCGCAGCCCCGGTAACCTTGGCGTGGCCGTCGACGCGGGACGTGGGTGTGCCGATGTAGGGAGCCATGACGTCTACCGGATTTTCTTGCTGGACTGCGACTGCGGCGTGGCTTGCGCGGCCTGGGTCAGGGCGCGGACGATGACCCGCCGCGCCAGATCGATCTTGAAGGTGTTGTGGCCGAACCCTTTTGCTCCGCGCAGCAGCAGATCGGCGGCGTGTTCGAAGGTCGCCGGCGTCGCGGGCTGCCCGCGCAGCAAGGCTTCCGCCGCCGGATCGCGCCATGGCCTGTGCGCGACACCGCCGAGCGCCAGCCGCGCATCCTTAATGCTGTCGCCGTCGAGTTCCAGCGCGGCCGCGACCGAAACCAGCGCGAAGGCGTAGGACAGCCGGTCGCGGATTTTCAGATAGCTGTAATTCGCCGCAAAGCCCCGCGCGGGAAGTTCGACCGCGACGACGATCTCGTCCGCATCGAGATTGCTGTCGCGCTGCGGCGTGTCGCCGGGCAGGCGATGGAAATCGGAAAATGCGATCGCGCGTTTGCCGGAAGGCCCGGCCACATGCACGCTGGCCTCCAGTGCCGCCAGCGCCACGCACATGTCGGAGGGATGCGTCGCGATGCAGGCTTCGCTGGTGCCGAGGATCGCATGCATGCGATTGATTCCCTCAATAGCCGAGCAGCCGCTGCCGGGCTCACGCTTGTTGCACGGCGTCGCGGTGTCGTAGAAATAACAGCAGCGCGTCCGCTGCAACAAATTGCCGCCGGTCGATGCCATGTTGCGCAGTTGCGCCGAAGCGCCCGCAAGGATCGCGCTCGACAGCAGCGGATAACGCTGCTCGATCTTGGGATGCCAGGCGAGATCGGAATTCGGCACCAGTGCGCCGACCCGCAGGCCGCCGCCTTCGGTTTCCTCGACCGTCGCCAGCGGCAGCCGCGATATGTCGATGAGCCGGGTCGGACGTTCGACATCCTCCTTCATCAGGTCGATCAGGTTGGTGCCGCCGGCGATGAACTTTGCTGCGGGATCTGCCGCCATCTGGCGCACCGCGTCGGAAACGTCGTCGGCGCGGACGTATTGAAAATTGATCATGGCCGGCTCATCGCCTGCTGGATCGCCGCGACGATGTTGGGATAGGCGGCGCAACGGCAGATGTTGCCGCTCATCAGTTCGCGGATCTCGTCCGGTGTCTTCGCCTTGCCTTCCGCGATCATTCCCGCCGCCGAGCAGATTTGGCCGGGCGTACAGTAACCGCACTGGAACGCGTCATGGTCGATGAACGCCTGCTGCAACGGATGCAAGGCGCCGTCCTTGGCGAGGCCCTCGATGGTGACGACTTCCGCACCGTCCTTCATCACCGCCAGCGTCAGGCATGAGTTGATGCGGCGGCCGTCGACCAGAACCGTGCAGGCGCCGCACTGGCCGTGGGCGCAGCCTTTTTTGGTGCCGGTGAGATCGAGGTGGTCGCGCAGCAGGTCGAGGAGGGTGGTCCACGGTGCCGCGGCAAGCTGTTTGCGGATGCCGTTGACGGTCAGCGCAATCGAGATTTTTGCCGGTGACGGAATGGCTTCCTTGAGCGGCCGCGTTGCCATGCTGATGTCGGCCATCGTACTCTCCGGATCGCCTGGACGTGGGCGCGGGAACCATCGAATAGCGGTGCAACGGCGAAGGACTGCGTCGGTTCCATCGGAAGCGAGTATTTGCAACTGGCGTGGCGCTGCAGGCGCGGCTAGCTTCGGCCCGATCGGACGGGCGGGGGTTTACGTTGAGAACGACCATTTACGGCATCAAGAACTGCGACACCATGAAGAAGGCTCGCGCGTGGCTGGACAGTCACGGCGTCGCCTATAGTTTTCATGATTACAAGACCGAGGGCATTTCGAAACAGAAGCTCACGCGCTGGGCCGACGAACTCGGCTGGGAAACGCTGCTCAATCGCGCCGGCACCACGTTCCGCAAACTGCCGGATGCCGACAAGGACGGCCTGAACGAGCGCGGCGCCATCGCGCTGATGCTGGCGCAGCCGTCGCTGATCAGGCGGCCGGTGCTTGAAGCCGGCGGCAAGCTGCTCGTCGGATTCAAGCCCGACGTGTATGAGAAGGAAGTCGCCTAGCGTGCGGCCCGGTAAAACCCGAACTGCAGCGAAACGGCCTTAACGGCCGCCTCGGCAGCCGGCGCAACGGTCCGTGCCGCGATCAGGGACCCGATCGCCGGAACCTCTGCAAATCAGTAAGTCTTTCCGGCAATTCGACTAATTGCCGACACCGGCGCCGCGCCCGTGGGTCGCATGCTGAGCTTTGCGCCTTGCGCAAACCGGTCCATTGACGGCATATTCCCGCCCGGAGAGGCGGCCGGTCCGGGACGGTTTCCAAGACGTCACGGGGCCAGGCAGTTACAAAATTCGGCCACGTGCGCGGGGCACTCGCGTGCGAAGGCCGGTGGGGGAAATTCGATTGGCCGATGAGTTCATTCTTGAAACCCACGGATTGACCAAGGAATTTGCGGGGTTCTTCGCTGTAAGCGATGTTAACCTGCGGGTCCGCCGTGGCAGCATTCACGCGTTGATCGGCCCCAACGGGGCCGGCAAGACTACGTGCTTCAATCTTTTGACCAAATTCCTCAAGCCGTCCGCCGGCCAGATCCTGTACAAGGGACAGGACATCACCGCGATGGCCCCGGCCGACGTGGCGCGGCTCGGCCTCGTGCGTTCGTTTCAGATTTCGGCGGTGTTTCCGCATCTCACCGCGCTGGAGAATGTGCGCGTCGCGCTGCAGCGCCAGCACGGACAATCGTTCGATTTCTGGCGCTCCAAGGCGGTGCTCGACCGCTTCAACGGCCGCGCCCGCGAACTGCTCAACGACGTCGGCTTGAGCGAATTCGAAAAGACGCCGGCGGTCGAGATGCCCTATGGACGCAAACGCGCGCTGGAGATCGCGACCACGCTGGCGCTCGATCCGGAAATGATGCTGCTCGACGAACCGATGGCCGGCATGGGTCATGAAGACATCGACAAGATCGCGGCGCTGATCAAGCGCATCTCGGCGAAATACACCATCCTGATGGTCGAACATAATCTCAGCGTCGTCGCCAATCTGTCCGACATCATCACGGTGCTGACCCGCGGCAAAGTGCTCGCCGAAGGTCATTACGCCGAATTGACCAAGGACGAGCGCGTCAAGGAAGCCTATCTGGGGGCAGGTCATGGCTGAAGCGAAAATGGCCGGCCGCGCCGCTGCCTCCGCCACCGGCAGTCCCGTGCTGGCGGTTCAGAATCTCGAAGCCTGGTATGGCGAATCCCATATCCTTCACGGCATCAACTTCGATGTGAACGCCGGCGAGGTCGTCACGCTGCTTGGCCGCAACGGCGCCGGCAAGACCACCACGCTGAAGTCGGTGATGGGCATCATCGGCAAACGCACCGGCTCGATCCGCTTCGGCGATCAGGACATCACGCGGGCTTCCTCGGACAAGATCGCCCGCATGGGCGTGGCGTTTTGTCCGGAGGAACGCGGCATTTTCGCCAGCCTCGACGTCCGCGAGAACCTGCTGTTGCCGCCGATCGTGCGCAGTGGCGGCCTGTCGCTGGACCAGATATTCGAGCTGTTTCCGAACCTGAAGGAAAGGCTCAACAGCCAGGGCACCAAACTGTCCGGCGGCGAGCAGCAGATGCTGGCGATCGCGCGCATCCTGCGCACCGGCGCGCGGTTTCTGATGCTGGACGAGCCGACTGAAGGGCTCGCTCCCGTCATCATTCAGCAGATCGGCCACACCATCGCGCGGCTGAAATCGGAAGGATTTACCATCCTTCTGGTTGAACAAAACTTCCGCTTCGCCTCGACAGTAGCCGACCGCTACTACATTGTCGAACACGGCAAGGTCATCGACGGCTTTGCCAACTCGGAACTGCAGGCCAACATGGACAAGCTTCACACCTATCTCGGTGTCTAGGAACCACGAGAACAACGGAGAACGACCACTATGAAAAGCAAAATCTCGGCGCTTCTGCTCGGCACGGCGTTGACCCTCGCCAACGGGGGTTTCGCGCTTGCCCAGGACAAGACCGTCAAGATCGGCGCGCTCGGGGATCAATCGGGTCTGTACGCCGATCTCGGCGGGCCGGGCTCGACCCTGGCCGCGCAGATGGCGGTCGAGGATTCCGGCCTGACCGCCAAGGGCTGGAAGATCGACATCATCTCCGGCGATCACCAGAACAAGCCCGACATCGGCACCAGCATCGCGCGGCAGTGGTTCGACGTCGAGAAGGTCGACGTCATTGTCGACGTGCCCAACTCCGGCGTGGCGCTTGCGGTCAATAACGTCATCAAGGAAAAGAACGGCGTCTACATCAATTCGGGCGCGGCGTCCTCGGATCTCACCAACGCGCAGTGCTCGCCGAATACCGTACACTGGACCTACGACACCTACATGCTCGCCCATACCACCGGGCAGGCGCTGGTGAAGGCGGGCGGCGATACCTGGTTCTTCATGACCGCGGACTATGCCTTCGGCGCAGCACTCGAGCGCGACACCACCGCGGTCGTCACGGCAAATGGCGGCAAGGTCGTCGGCGCCGTCAAGCACCCGCTGAATTCGTCGGACTTCTCGTCGTTCCTGCTGCAAGCGCAGTCGTCCAAGGCCAAGATCATCGGGCTTGCCAACGCCGCCGCCGACACCACCAATTCGATCAAGCAGGCGGCCGAATTCGGCATCGTCAAGGGCGGACAGAAGCTCGCCGCGCTGCTGCTGTTCATCACCGACGTCAAGGCCATGGGCCTGGAGACCGCGCAGGGCCTGAACTTCACCGAGACGTTCTACTGGGACATGAACGACGACACCCGGGCCTTCTCCAAGAAGTTCGCCGCGCGCATGAAGAACGGCTCGCCGCCGTCCATGGTTCACGCCGGCGTCTATTCCGGACTGATGCATTACTTCAAGGCGCTGGAAGCGCTCGGCGGCAATCCGCATGACGGCGTCAAGGTGGTGGAAAAGATGAAGTCGATGCCGACCGATGACCCGCTGTTCGGCAAGGGCTCGATTCAACCCAACGGGCGCAAGATTCATTCGGCCTATCTGTTCGAGGTAAAGAAGCCGTCCGAATCGAAAGGCCCGTGGGATTTCTACAAGCTGGTCGGAACGGTCCCGGGCGAACAAGCCTTCACGCCGCTTTCGGAAAGCAAGTGTGCGCTGTTGAAGAAATAACGACATTGCCCGCCGGCCTCGCGCCGGCGGGCATCCATCTTGCGTCATGTGGGATTGAGCGGAAACACCGGTCATGCAGGCTCTCTACGCACAGCTTCTGGTAGGATTGATCAATGGCTCGTTCTACGCGCTGCTGAGCCTCGGCCTCGCCGTGATCTTCGGAATGCTCAACATCATCAACTTCGCCCATGGCGCGCTCTACATGATGGGCGCGTTCTGCGCGTATTTCCTGCTCAACGTGGCCGGTATCGGATACTGGCCGGCGCTGATCCTGGCGCCGATCGCGGTTGGCATCTTCGGCATGATCCTGGAGCGGACGATGCTGCAATGGCTGTCCGGCCTCGACCATCTCTACGGCCTGCTGCTGACGTTCGGGCTGGCGCTGATCATCCAGGGCATTTTCCAGAATTATTTCGGCTCCTCCGGCCTGCCCTACGCAATTCCCGATGAGCTGAAAGGCGGCATGAACCTCGGCTTCATGTTCCTGCCGATCTATCGCGGCTGGGTGGTCGTATTCTCGCTCGTGGTCTGCCTGCTCACCTGGTACCTGATCGAGCGAACGCGGCTCGGCGCCAATCTGCGCGCCGCCACCGAAAATCCGACGCTGGTGCGCGCCTTCGGCATCAACGTGCCGCGGATGATCACGCTGACCTACGGTCTCGGCGTCGGCCTTGCCGCACTGGCCGGGGTATTGTCGGCGCCGATCAATCAGGTGCGGCCACTGATGGGCGCCGACCTCATCATCGTGGTGTTTGCGGTGGTGGTGATCGGCGGCATGGGATCGATCATGGGATCGATCATCACCGGTTTTGCGCTCGGCGTGATCGAAGGGTTGACCAAATACTTTTATCCCGAAGCCTCCAACACCGTAGTATTCGTGCTGATGGTGCTGGTGCTGCTGGTAAAACCATCGGGACTGACGGGAAGGGCGGCCTGACATGACAGCCATGACCGATGATACGCTGCCGGTGACCCCGCGCGCCATTCGCGACGAGATGATCCTGTTCGTGGTTATGGCCGCGGCGCTCGCGCTCGTGCCGTTTACCGGCGTGTACCCGTTCTTCGTCATGCAGGCGCTCTGCTTTGCGTTGCTGGCCTGCGCCTTCAATCTGCTGATCGGCTATGGCGGACTGCTGTCGTTCGGCCATGCGATGTTCCTGGGCAGCGCCGGCTACTTCACCGCCCATGCGCTCAAGGTATGGGGCGTTACGCCCGAGCTCGGCATCTTGATCGGCACCGTCGGAGCGGCGGCGCTTGCCGTCATTACCGGGCTGGTGGCGATCCGCCGCCAGGGCATCTATTTCGCGATGATCACGCTGGCGCTGTCGCAACTGTTGTATTTCATCTATCTGCAGACGCCGTTCACCCACGGCGAAGACGGCATCCAGGGCATCCCGCAGGGATATCTGTTCGGAATTTTCAATCTGGCCCGGCCCACCACGCTGTATTACGTCATCCTCGCCGGCTTCCTGCTCGGATTCCTGCTGATCTACCGCACCATCAACTCGCCGTTCGGCGAGGTGCTGAAATCGATCCGCGAGAACGAGCAGCGTGCGATTTCGCTCGGCTACAAGACCGACCATTACAAGCTGCTGGCCTACATATTGTCGGGAACGCTGGCGGGCCTGGCGGGTTCGCTGAAGGTGTTCGTCGCGCAGAACGCTTCATTGACCGACGTGCACTGGACCATGTCCGGCGAAATCGTGCTGATGACGCTGGTCGGCGGCCTCGGTACGGTATTCGGCCCGGTGGTCGGCGCCTTCGTCATCATCGCCATGCAGCAGTATCTGGCCGGATTCGGGCAATGGGTCACCGTGATCCAGGGCGTGATTTTCGTCATCTGCGTGCTGACATTCCGCCGCGGCGTGATCGGCGAGATCGCGCATTATTTCCGGCGGTCGCTGTAGGCAGCATATTCGGTGTCATCGCGGGCTTGACCCGCCTATCCATCATCTTCGCCAAGCGTCTTTTCGAAGAGGATCGATTGCCGGTCGAGCCCGGCAATGACGGGTTCCGGCGTTGATGACGCGATCCGGGGAACCGACAAAGCGGTGGATGACCTCGCTTTGCGCACCTGCAAGCGCCCGCTTTTGCACGAAATGCACTATGACAGTCCGGTGACAGTTGCAGTCGTTGCCGCCGTTTGCCTGCAGAGATGGACCTGACCGATGATGCGCCTGTTTCGCTACTTTCTCCCGCGCGAGGAACGGTTTTTCGAGCTGTTCGCGCGGCATTCCCAGACCGTGGTGAAGGGTGCCGAAGCGTTGCAAGGCATGCTGCGCGGCGGCGAGGATACGCCGGTATTCTGCCAGCGCGTCAGCCAGTTCGAAAATGACGCCGACGGCATCACCCGCGAAGTTCTCACCGCGGTGCGCCGCACCTTCATTACGCCGTTCGATCGTGTCGACATCAAGAACCTGATCACCTCGATGGACAACGCCATCGACCAGATGCAGCAGACCGCCAAGGCGGTCATCCTGTTCGAAGTCCGGAGCTTCGAGCCGCCGATGCGGGAAATCGGCACGCTGCTGGTGGAATGCGCCAACCTGGTCGGCCGGGCGCTGCCTTTGATGCAGTCGATCGGCGACAACGTCGCGATGCTGAGCGCGATCACCGAGGAACTCGGAAAGCTGGAAGGCCGCGTCGACGACCTGCACGACATCGGCCTGAAGGAACTGTTCCTCAAGCACCGCGGCGCCAACGCCATGGATTACATCGTCGGCGCCGAAATCTACGATCATCTCGAGAAAGTCGCCGACCGCTTCGACGACGTCGCCAACGAGATCAACAGCATCGTGATCGAGCAGGTATAGGGCAGGGCCGCGCCGTGGACGCCACGCTAGGTCTTCCGATTCTGGTCGGATTAATCGCAGTCGCGCTGCTGTTCGACTTCCTCAACGGGTTGCACGACGCCGCCAATTCGATCGCGACCATCGTGTCGACCCGCGTGCTGCGGCCGCAATACGCCGTGCTGTGGGCGGCGTTCTTCAATTTCGTCGCCTTCCTGGTGTTCGGGCTGCACGTCGCCAACACCATCGGCACCGGAATCATCGATCCCGGCATCATCGACGAACGGGTGATCTTTGCCGCGCTGATGGGCGCCATCGTCTGGAACCTGGTCACCTGGGCGCTGGGAATACCCTCCAGCAGTTCGCATGCCTTGATCGGAGGGCTGCTCGGCGCCGGCGTAGCCAAAGCGGGGCTGTCGGCCGCGCTCTGGAGCGGATTGTCCAAGGCGCTGCTGGCCATCGTGCTGTCGCCGCTGGTCGGATTCCTGCTGGCGCTGGTGCTGGTCGCGATCGTGTCATGGCTGTCGGTGCGCTCGACCCCCTTTGCGGTGGACCGCGCATTCCGGATCCTGCAGTTCGTCTCGGCATCGCTGTATTCGCTGGGCCACGGCGGCAACGACGCGCAGAAGACCATGGGCATCATCGCCGTGCTGCTGTATTCGCAGGGACATCTCGGCGAACATTTTTCGGTGCCGTTCTGGGTGGTGCTCGCCTGCCAGGCGGCGATGGCGCTGGGAACGTTGATGGGCGGCTGGCGGATCGTCCGCACCATGGGCTTGCGGATCACCAAGTTGACGCCGATGCAGGGATTTTGCGCGGAAACCGGAGGTGCGGCGACATTGTTCATCGCCACCTTCCTCGGGGTGCCGGTGTCGACCACCCACACCATCACCGGCGCCATCGTCGGCGTCGGTGCCGCGCGCCGCGTTTCCGCGGTGCGCTGGAACGTCGCCAGTTCGATCGTCTATGCCTGGGTGATCACGATTCCGGCCTCCGCGGTCGTGGCGGCGCTGTCGTACTGGGCGGTGGCGCTGCTGCGCTGACGTTCACCTCTCCCCGCTACGGATAGGCGGGGTCAAACCGGCGTATGACGGGATATGTGCATCCGCTGCTCCGCTTGCGGCGGGAGAAGGCACGCGGCTGGACACCGCTTCGGCCTGTTCCCATATATCTCCTTGATCCGGTCCCGTTTCCCTGCCACACGCTCGCTCGATGTCCGATCTCGCCCTCACCACCGAACAGCCGCCGCGTTCGCCGCTCGCGGCCGAAGTCGCGCGCCGGCGTACCTTTGCGATCATTTCGCATCCCGACGCCGGCAAGACCACGCTGACCGAAAAGCTGCTGCTGTTCGGCGGCGCCATCAATCTTGCCGGACAGGTCAAGGCCAAGGGCGAGCGTCGCAACACCCGTTCCGACTGGATGAAGATCGAGCGCGACCGCGGCATCTCGGTGGTGACCTCGGTGATGACCTTCGAGTTCGAGAACCTGGTGTTCAATCTCCTGGACACGCCGGGCCACGAGGATTTTTCCGAGGACACCTATCGCACCCTGACCGCGGTCGACTCCGCCGTGATGGTGATCGACGCGGCCAAGGGCATCGAGGCGCGGACGCGAAAACTGTTCGAAGTCTGCCGTCTGCGCGATATTCCCATCATCACCTTCATCAACAAGATGGACCGCGAAAGCCGCGACACCTTCGAATTGCTGGATGAAATCGAAAAGACGCTGGCGCTGGACACGACGCCGATGACCTGGCCGGTCGGCCGCGGCCGCGACTTCCTCGGCACCTACGACCTCGAAACCGGCGGGGTACGCCTGCTCGAAGGCGGCGGCGCCAAGATCGGCGCGGCGCTTAAGATCGACATTGCCGATCTTGCGGGGCGCAATGCCAATCTCGACGTCACCGAGGTCAAGGACGAACTGGCGCTGGTGTCGGAAGCCTGCAAGTCGTTCGAGCTCGATGCGTTTCGCGAGGGCCATCTGACGCCGGTATATTTTGGCAGCGCACTGCGCAATTTCGGCGTCGGCGATCTGCTGCAGGGCCTCGGCCGTTTCGCGCCGCCGCCGCGCGCGCAGGACTCAAATCTGCGCAGGGTGGAAGCGTCGGAGGCCCGCATGACGGCGTTCGTTTTCAAGATCCAGGCCAACATGGACCCGAACCACCGCGACCGCATCGCGTTCGCGCGGCTGTGCTCGGGCAAATTGACGCGCGGCATGAAGGCGAAGCTGGTGCGCACCGGCAAGAACATGAGCCTTTCCAGCCCGCAATTCTTCTTTGCGCAGGACCGTGCGCTGGCCGACGAGGCGTTTGCCGGCGACGTGGTCGGCATCCCCAATCACGGCACGCTGCGGATCGGCGATACCTTGAGCGAGGGCGAGGACATCAATTTCGTCGGCGTGCCAAGCTTCGCCCCGGAAATCGTCCGCCGGGTGCGGCTGACCGACGCGATGAAGGCGAAGAAGTTGAAGGAGGCCTTGCAGCAGATGTCGGAGGAGGGCGTGGTGCAGGTGTTCCGCCCCCGCGACGGCGCCCCGGCGCTGGTCGGCGTGGTCGGCCCGCTGCAGCTCGACGTGCTGAAGGCGCGGCTCGACGCCGAATATTCGCTGCCGGTGGATTTCGAGGTTTCGGAATTCCAGCTCGCGCGCTGGATTTCCTCCGACGATCCCAAGAAGCTCGCCGCCTTCATCGCCGCCAACGGCTCCGGCGTCGCCGACGACGTCGACGGCGATCCGGTGTATCTCGCCAAGAACGAGTTCTACCTCGGCTACACCAAAGAACGCGCCGAGGGCATTACGTTCTCCAGCATCAAGGATGTGAAGAAGAAAGGATAGTCTCGTCGTCCCCCGCAAAGGCGGAACCCATACGCTCTGTCGCTGAGGTGCGGAAGGTGTCGGTAGCCTGCGGAAACATCTGCCGAACAATAACCATCGGTGGTTATGGGTCCCCGCCTTCGCGGGGACGACGAGAGAGAGAGGGATTCATGCTTAGCCGCGTGGTTCAATATCTCATCGTCGCGGCGAGCGCCGTGCTCGCTACCTCCGCTGACGCGCGACGTCGGCACCCGGTCGACGCCGCGCCGTTCGCGCATGCGCCGTGCGGCGTGCTGTCGGGCGAGCCGTGCACGCCGTCGTTCTGCAGCGTGTTCAACCACGGGCCGTGCATTCCCGAGATCGATTATCCGATCGGCCAGAACCTGCAGCTCACCATCCAGAGCGTGCCGCCGCGCGACGACGCCGCAAAGTACCGCAAGCCCGACCGCGATCTCGACACCATCAGCGACCTGTTCGCGGCGCTGCGCTCCTGCTGGTCGCCGCCGCCGTCCGACGACGCGCGCGAGGGCATGCAGATGTCGGTGCTGTTTTCATTCAAGCGCTCCGGCGAACTCATCGCGGCCCCCCGCGTCACCTATTCGACCCGCGATGTGCCGCAGCAGACCCGCGACCTCTATCGCAAGGCGATATCGGCCTCGCTCGACGCCTGCCTGCCGCTGAAATTCACCGGCGGCCTCGGCGGCACGCTGGCCGGACGGCCGATCATGATCCGCTATGTCGACAACCGCGATCTGGGCAAGCAGCCGGGGAGGCCCTAGCCGTCATTGCCGGGCTTGACCCGGCATCCATTCCCTTCGAACGAATCTTGCGAAGATCGATGGATACGCAGGTCAAGCCCGCGCAGGACGAGGGGTTGGAGGCCACCAGACGGTCAATCGGCGGTTTCCAGCCCGCAAAATGCCGTGGTAGAACCCGCTCAAATCACCCGGAAGCTACCCATGAAAGACATCCTGGATACCCTCGAAGAACGCCGCGCCGGCGCCAAGCTCGGCGGCGGCGACAAGCGCATCGAGGCGCAGCATGCCCGCGGCAAGCTGACGGCGCGGGAGCGCATCGAGCTGCTGCTCGACAAGGGTTCATTCGAGGAGTTCGACATGTTCGTCGAGCACCGCTCGGTGGAGTTCGGCATGGAGAAATCCAGGGTGCCCGGCGACGGCGTGGTCACCGGCTGGGGCACCGTCAACGGCCGCAAGACGTTTGTGTTCGCCAAAGACTTCACGGTGTTCGGCGGGTCACTGTCGGAAACCCACGCGCAAAAAATCGTCAAAATCCAGGACATGGCGATGAAGGCGCGCGCCCCGATCATCGGCCTCTACGACGCCGGCGGCGCGCGCATCCAGGAAGGCGTCGCGGCGCTGGCCGGCTATTCCTACGTGTTCCGCCGCAATGTCATCGCCTCGGGCGTGATCCCGCAGATTTCCGTCATCATGGGGCCGTGCGCCGGCGGCGACGTCTATTCGCCGGCGATGACCGACTTCATCTTCATGGTGAAGAACACCTCCTACATGTTCGTCACCGGGCCCGACGTGGTAAAAACCGTCACCAACGAGGTGGTCACCGCGGAAGAACTCGGCGGCGCGTCGGTGCACGCCACGCGCTCCTCGATCGCGGACGGCGCGTTCGAGAACGATGTCGAGACCCTGCTGCAGATGCGCCGGCTGATCGACTTCCTGCCCAGCAACAACACCGACGGCGTGCCGGAGTGGCCGAGTTTTGACGACATCGAACGCGAAGACAGCTCGCTGGATACGCTGATCCCCGACAATCCGAACAAGCCGTACGACATGAAGGAACTGATCCTCAAGGTCGTGGACGAAGGTGACTTCTTCGAAATATCCGAAACCTTCGCCAAGAACATCATTACCGGATTCGGCCGCATCGCGGGGCGTACCACGGGCTTTGTCGCCAACCAGCCGATGGTGCTGGCCGGCGTGCTCGACAGCGACGCCTCGCGCAAGGCCGCGCGGTTCGTGCGGTTCTGCGACGCCTTCAACATCCCGATCGTCACTTTTGTCGACGTGCCGGGATTCCTGCCGGGCACCGCGCAGGAATATGGCGGCCTGATCAAGCACGGCGCGAAACTCCTGTTCGCGTTCTCGCAGGCCACGGTGCCGCTGGTCACGGTGATCACCCGCAAAGCCTATGGCGGCGCGTTCGACGTGATGGCCTCGAAGGAAATCGGCGCCGACATGAACTACGCCTGGCCGACCGCGCAGATCGCGGTGATGGGCGCCAAGGGCGCGGTCGAGATCATCTTTCGCAGCGATATCGGCGACCCCGACAAGATCGCCGCGCGGACCAGGGAATACGAGGACCGCTTCCTCTCCCCCTTCATCGCCGCCGAGCGCGGCTATATCGACGACGTCATCCTGCCGCACTCGACCCGGCGGCGGATTGCCCGCGCGCTGGCGATGCTACGCGACAAGAAGGTGGAAGTGCCGGCCAAGAAGCATGACAATCTGCCGTTGTAGCTCGGAGGACGGATTAGCGGCAGCGTAATCCGCCATCGTTTCGTCCGTATCGTTTTGTGGCGGGTTACGGCTTCGCCTACCCCGCCCTGGATTGCTGAAGGATACTGCATGCCGCGCTACTTCTTCGTCGTCCGCGCTGCCGTCGCCGATCCCGGCAAACGCGCGGCGTTCGACGCCTGGTACGCACGCGAGCATTTGCCCGATGCGGTCAAAACCTTCGGCGCGGAGAAGGCGTGGCGATACTGGAGCGTCACCGATCCCGCCTTGCATCAGGCGGTATATCAATTCCCCGACAAGGCCGCGCTGGACCGCGCGACCGAGGGCCAGGAGATGAAGCGGCTGGTGGCCGACTTCAACCGGGACTGGCCTGATATAACCCGCACGCGCGAGGTTTTGGTGCTGGCGGAGGAATTCGGCGCGGCGTGAAACCAAGCCCGTCATTCCGGGATGTGCCACTTGGCGCGGGCCCGGAATCCGTGCACCCCGGTGGTGGTCATGGATTCCGGGCTCGACGCTTCGCGTCGCCCCGGAATGACAGGTCCAACAACCGGCGTTGCTACTTGGATGACCCCATCTTCTGCGCTTTCATGTAGTGCATGCAGGCGCCGCGCATGTTGCCCTTGCTCATTTCCATGTTGGCCATGCCCATCTCCTTGTTCATGGCCATCGTGTTGGGGCCATAGGGCATGCTACTCATGGCTGCGTTGGACTTCATCATGTTCTCGCCCGAGCAGCTCATCATTTTGGCCGACGCCGGGGTGAAAGCCAAAGCCGGCAACATCGCGGCCGCGAAAAAAACTTTTCTCATCGATGACCTCGTTTGGAATGATGCCAACGAATTGCTGGCATTTTAAGTACGCCGTTTTCCCCGGATTGTTTCGCCGCGGGGCAGGTTTTTGCATGGTGCAGCGCACAGGCGTTGCAGCGGGACGATCAGATCGGGCGGCAACGGCCGTAGCGCCAGAACAAGCCCGGCGGGCAGACGCGGCCGCGAGGCACTACCACGACGGGGGGAGCGACCACGACGCGGGGAGCCACCACCCGGGGCGCGACCACGATCGCGCCGCCATTGGGGCGGCAGTCGCCATAGGGTCCGCGATGGAAGTCGGGGCCGCATCCGCCGGCGGCGTCGGCGGCACCAAAGCCCGCGAACGTGCCGGCAACCAGAACTGCTGCAAAAAGCGTCTTCATGTTTCCTCCGTTTTGTCGGGTCGCCGCCGGGGCGCCGCGTTATTCAAGCCGTGTGATTCGGCACGTTCATTGTTACAGCACCTTGAATATTGCCGGCGAGCTTAATGCCGGAGCCTGAACGCGGAATGAATGCGCGCTTTTTCTTAAAAACATGCCGGGCGTCACCGGGATAGAAACCCCAGCATCAGGCCGTCGAATTGTTGCGGCGCTTCCAGAAATACGAGGTGGCCGGTGTTGGGAATAACCTCCGCGCCGGCATTCGGCATCCGGGCGGCAAGCGCTTTGGCCAGCTCGGCATTCCGGCCCATCTTCGCCCGCAGTGCTTCCGGCGCGTTGAGCCGTCCCGGCGCGTTGTGGTCGTCTTCGCCCATCACGAACAGCGTGGGTTGCGTGATCAGCGGGATCTCATGCGCCACCGGCTCGCGATAGATCAGTTGCGCCGAGTTGACGAAGGCGCGCAGCCAGCGCGGATAGTCCGAGGCGCCCTTGATGTTGAACCGGGCGTCGATGAATGGCGTCACCTGTTCCGGCGGCAGTTTTAAGGAATAGTTGGTCTCCAACTGCTTGCGATAGCCGTCGGCGGTGAGCTTGTCTTCGTTTTCCAGGATCTTCTCGGTCGGCGTCGGCGGCACATAGAGCCGGTAATCCTCCAGCCCGATCGGTGCGGCAAGCAGCAGATGCGCGACGCGGTCGGGAAAAGCGCGGGCGATGCGCACACCGAGCATGCCGCCCAGCGAATGCGCGACGATGTCCGCCCTTGCGATTCCCAGATGGTCGAGCAGGGCGATGGTGTTGCGCGCCAGCGTGTCGAAGTGCAGCTCGGCCGCGGGCTTCGATGATTTGCCGAAGCCGATCTGGTCCGGCACCACCACGCGGTAGCCGGCCCCGCCGAGCGTTTTGATTACCGGCGCCCAGTAGCTGGACGGAAAATTGCGGCCATGCAGCAGTACCACGGTGCGTCCGTTCGGCGCCGCCGCGGCGACGTCCATATAGGCCATCCGAACCGGCTCCCCGTCGTCGACCAGCGGCAGCATGCTGACCGGATAGGGATAGGCAAAACCCTCGAGGCCGATGCCATAAGGTTCGCGCGGCGCACCATCGGCGCCGTGAACAACGCCCAGCGGCATGGCGGCGAGCATGGCGGATAGTACAATGCGTTTCATCGAAAGCTCCCTGAAGATGTCCTACGCCGCTCCGGTTCTCTATCGCCTGCGCTATGGAAACGTCCATGTCTACAAATCGAGGGCAGGCCGGGCGGCGCGTTCACGTACTTGTGAATGTATACCTATCCCCGCTCTTCAAACCTCGCTTATGCTGATCGTGTCCTGCCCCACTACAGGG